>NZ_JARESU010000162.1:0-16528 GCF_046027075.1 Paraburkholderia sp. RL18-085-BIA-A
TTAGCCGACCAGCTGACCACCGCGCTCCCACTGCTGGGACTGGACGCACACCTCGTCGCGCACAGTATCAGCGACGGTGAGCATCGGGCGCGGACGCAACCCGAGTCACCGCAGCTTGATCTCTTTGCCGAGGCCGCCTAACGCGCGGCCAGTCGATCTTTTGACATCCCCGGGCTAACCCCGGGGATTGTTTTTCGCCTGCGTGAAGCGATGGCCGCTTTCGATCAAGACTGCGATTGATGGTCGTTTAGAGCGAGGATCGGCTTGCATTGAAGTTTGTGCTTGAGCGGCCGATATACCGGGACAGGGGACTAAAAACCGCATTCATATCTTGATTTCTTCATCGCCTTACCGTAAAGTAAGGAACAGCGAAATCAAGGAGAACATCATGGCGTCCGCGACACTTACGTCAAAGGGTCAGGTCACGATTCCAGTCGGCGTTCGGAGCGATTTAGGGTTGGGAACCGGCGACAGAATCGAATTCGTCTTCAACGAGACCACCGGTCGCTACGAGTTGGTGCCCGCGACAAAATCCGTGGAATCGCTCAAGGGACTTGTAGGGAAGCCGGCCAAGCCCGTGTCCGTTGAAGATATGAATGCTGCCATCGCCGCACGCGGAGCCGGTGCTTAATGATCGGTCTCGATACAAACGTCCTAGTCCGCTACATCGCCCAGGATGATGCAGCGCAATCGCCGAAGGCGAGTACGCTGATTGAATCGCTGACGGTTGACGAACCCGGCTACGTAACGCAGGTTGCCCTAGTCGAAGTCGTGTGGGTTCTCTCCAGCCTGTACGCGGCCGATCGTGACCAGATTGCAAAGGTGGTTGAGGGCCTTCTTCGAACTAAGGAGTTGAGCGTCGAAGCTGCCGAAACAGTTTGGAAAGCCCTTCGCGTGTTCACTTCCTCGAAGGCCGATTTCGCGGACTGCCTGATCGAGCGCGCTTGTCATGATGCACATTGCGAGTACACAGCGACGTTCGACGCGAAGGCCGCTAAGTCGGCTGGCTTGCGGTTAATCAAGTAAAGAGGAAAAGCGTGCTTCGGCCGCGCGAAAAGGAAAGGTGCATGAAGAATTTGATCGTAGCAATTTTGCTCGCGGGCCCGGCTTTCGCGATAGCGGCGAACGGTGAGGTCGCCAATCAACGGCAGTCGGCTTCTCAGTCTGCCGACAGTGAAATGCAAAAGCAGTTTGGCACCCTCAACACCGGGCGCGTTCGTAACCTATCGCATGGTGCTGCCCAGAAATCTCCCGACGCCGCGGTGCAACGCGAGTTCGGAAGTCTGAACACCGGGCGCGTTCGCAACCTGACGACCAGCCACTGACTCTATCGGAAAAGACTGAAACATTAGGAAAAGATCTCGAGATGAAGAGGCAACGAGCGCTTGGTATAACTATCAGCTGTGCGGCAGACAGTATCTATGCTGGGTTTCGCTCAAGGCAGGCAAGAGCCTGTTCCCCCTCGCCTGGTGTCGCTGGATGCTCCCGTTTCCGAGTCGAAAACTAGACCGGCCAAGAATGACGCCGGTCGAGTAGTGGTCTTCGGTACGGCATTCTTTTATAACGAGGGCGGCGACATGTTCACTAATCGGCATGTCGTGGAGAAATGTAACCCAAGAACAATCAGGGTGCGCATCGATAGTGGGGCATGGCTTCAGGCCACAGTTATTACTAAGAGTGATCGTTATGATTTGGCTGCGCTTTCGACAAAGCATCATACCGACGTCTTTGGTGCGATCAGGATCACAGCGGACGGCCATGTCCTGACGCCCGATGGTATCGAAGATATCTTCTCAGCTGGTTTCTCTTCTCCACTCGAAAGGAAATTCAAGGTCACACCGACCTGGGGGCAGGTCGAGCCGTGGGGAAATCCGCAACAGCCGCCCTATATTCAACGGATGAGGATGGCTGCGTATCCCTGAGCGTCCGGATCAGCGGTGCTCGACTATGCAGGGCTCGTTGTCGGCATTCTCTTTGCGGGCTCCGTGGCTCCCGCCACTGCCCCGGAAAACCTCCGAAGTATCGGATACGGAGACAAGTGGATATATCTGTACAACACTAACGCGGTTGTGTCCTTTGCCAACGAGAATAACCTCCATCTTAGCGCTTGGAGGCACTGGCGGAGGCAAGATCCAAGTTTTATCATGGCGCATGCGGAAACCATTTCTGGGCTTGTCATGTGCGAATACCATTAAGAAATGCGGTCCTCGTGGCATCGTAGTTTTAAATCGGAGAGGCCGGTCCTGCCGGCGCAAAGGGAGAGACACGTGATCATCAGGATTGAAGTTTCGGATGCGGAACTCGAAGAAATGGAATGCACCTCACTCGAAGAGTTTGAGGAACAGATCCGCGACCAGCTCGATAACGGCGTCGTGACCAGCGACGGTGGCACCGGTTCAGAGTGGATGGCGGAGTACGAGCTCGAAATCATCAAGGTCGACTGATCACAGACCGGAAAAGCATACGCGCCAGAGCAAGCACGCAGCGGGGCTGGGCATCATCTCTCTCGATGCTGGCGACCGCGTGCACGACTACGCAGCAAATCAAGCGGCCAGACGGGAACAGCGAATATGTGATTGCCTGCGGGGCGGCCCTCGGGTGGAACGTCTGCTACAAGCGCGCGAATGAAGTTTGTCCCGGTGGCTACACCACTCTCGCAGAGGACACGGGGTTCAACCGGAAGGAATTGCGCATCGCTTGCCCTGCGACTCAACAGCCCGCCGCGACGAAGTAGGATAGACAACAAGGAAAAGGACACACACAGATGAGTACTGGAACGCGCATTGTTTTGCTGGTGACTGCTGTTGTGATGGGCGCGACCGGCTGGCACAACGTGACTCAGAAGCCGCAAAGGAGAGCGGTTTGCGCTGAGTCGCAAACGGGGAATGCGGGTGTTGCACGCGATGGCTCGATTGTCTCTTGCCAAAACGATGTGACGTGGAAGCCGTCGCGCTGACGCCAAGGAAAAGCTGGGCGCGACTGAACATACGGAGACGGGCAGTTATGAAGGCACACGACAACGCGCATAAGCTCATTCAGTGGTTGCGTGAACATCAGCCAGCTACGGTCGCGCAGATCGCGGCCAACGGCGTTATGAATTCGCGGGATGCTTCTGACGCTGTCCAGTATGGTGTTCGGCATGGCGTGTTGGAGCGAGCTAAGCGGCCCGGTGCTAGCGCGGCCGCGAGAGTTCAGTATCGGCTGACCGGAAAGGCGCTACCGATGCTTAAGGACGCCCCGGCTCCCTCGTTTGATGGACTGCTCGAAGCATGGGGAATCGCGCGCATACCGCCGCGATTGGAAGTGCGCACGGCGCGCAAAATTGAATTAGCGGATTAACACTGGAAAAGTAGTGAAAGTACCCTCTGTGGTAGCGGATTTCTATCAAAGCCATTCGCGTCCCGCTCTCGATGCATCCGGCAAATATCTGTACGACCTGATGATGCCTGACGATGGGCAACTGAGGATTTACACGCTGGCTTCAGCCTTGCAACTGAATGATGATTTGGACGTGGGTGAACGACTGCCGGGATTTTTCGCAGTCGGGGACGATGCAGGCGAAGAGATACTGTGCGTCGAGGTTCAGACGGGAAGTGTCGTCACCGTCCCCCTCAGGCCAATGACGCAAGAAGCGCTGCCTGTTGCCCATTCACTGGCGCAGGTTGTTGCTAATGGTGTCGAGTGAGCGCGCGAGCGCATAACTGTCACAACGGAAAGGCAATGCATAAACTTATGGTTCTCATCCCACTGATGACTGGGCTTTCTGGATGCGGGGCCGCTGCCGCGCCGTGCCGTATTGTTTCCGCTGGGCTCAAGGTGATTCCGCTTGTTGGGCATGTGGCGGCGGCGCCAACTGATGCATGTGCCGCTGCCATCGACTGACCACAATGCAGGCGAAAACGATATGTCGGAATTGGCAACCGTTGGCGAATGGAAACAGGATAACGAGTACGGCTGGTCGCATCCCGCTGGATGGACGATTGGTAGGTATCTTCGTAAATGGGGTATCACGCTTCATGCTTTGGCAAGGGCGTGAGCACAAGGGACGCTTCGATCGCTTCGAAGATGCCGTGAACCAGCATCGGATGATTCACACCGGGTAGCTGCATCGTTCCGTGCCGACGCGATGCGCTGACGTTGCGAATGGCGCGAGCGCGGCGGCTGCCTGGCCATCTTCAACTGACCGGCAAAGGGAAGCAGGGCCAAACTACTATGCAAATCGATTTCTCGCCGATCACGTCGGCGGCAGTTACGGGTATCGTCAAGGTTGGGGTAGCCATCTTCGTCGGCACACTCGCCTACGTAGGAGCGTTTCTTGGCGCGAAGAATCGGATCGACAAGCGATTGGCGGATCTGGTCGGACGCTTAGCCTTCGGGGCGGGCGCAATCGGAACCCTGTATGCCGGATTCGTCTGGCTCGGCCACTGATCGATTCAAGGGCGCGGCCTCAAGCGGAACGTCTAGGAAAATCATGAGCAAAAAGCAATTCCAGATGGTGTGCGCGCTGCTGAGGCAGTCGCAGAAGCCGAATGGAAGCAGGATTCGCCCTATGGGTGATCGCATGCTAGCGGTTGGACAATCGGGCGATACGTCGTCTCTGGCATCTCGCACTTTATGGGAAGGCAAAGGACAAAGCGTGTCGATTTAACAGCGGAAAAGCGCGGACGCCTGATCGGTGGCAACCGTGAGTCGTCCGACCCGATCACCACACCCTCACGAGAAAACGAAATGAAGAAAATGCAAGTTGTTGGTCTTTCTTTAGCGTGCAGTAGCGTAGTTTTTGCCGCAGAGGCCAGTGCGCCTCAATCCAAACTGTTGTCGGTCAGCACATTCACAGCCAACGGAGCAAGCGTTGAGCTTTCTGCCGTTCAGCGCCCCGATGGTCAAATCTGCCGCGAGTATGTTCGGGATGTTTCGGTCGGTGCAGACGGAAAGACGACAATCACGACGGGAACCCATTGCGACGGCGATAAGCTGTCGCAGGGATAACGAAGCGGCCCAGACGCAGCACAGGAAATTGACGACGGCATAGCCGGCCGGTGCCGCTGCAAAAACGGAGAAAGAATGGACGCGCTGTATGCCGCTGATGCGGCTCTCAAAGAAGCGGTGCCTGCGGCTGTACTACGCCATCGGGCGGCCGGAACGCTGACCTGGGCGCTGATTCATCAAATCGAGTCGGAAGTTCTCGTTGAGGTATCGTCAACGGGCAAACATAGCGCTCGAATGCTCGGCATGTTGCGGGCTTCTCCTGCAATGGGCTATCCAAAAGATGACCGACCGGTGTCGTTTGAAGGCCACGACGTTGTTCCCTCTGTCTTCGGCGCGATTTACGCCGAGTGGAATCGCGTGAACTGACGACGGAAAAGACATGCCACGTGCCGACGTATTGGTGAACGACGAAAATGGCGTCCCGCTCGCGAATTGTACGCACGAGCGAGCAGACGTCCTGCTAAAGAAAGGGCACGCAGTCGAAGTTTGCGCGGTGCCGTTTACCGTCCGGCTCACTCGGCCGATTGGCAATCCTTCGCCTCCATCACCTTCTACCGGAGTGTGCGGGAGTCAAGACAAAAAACGTCGCCGACAAATCGCCAGATTACGCGACCGTGATCGGACAGATTGCTTCTATTGCGGCGATGGCATGCCTGAAGACGACACCACCATAGAACATATCCTCGCCAAATCGGTTGGGGGCACGGATCATCCGTCAAATCTCGTTTTGACGCATGCGGACTGTAACGCAAGGGCCTCTAATATGCCGGTCATCCGGAAGGTGCAACTGCGCGAGCGGCTACGACAATCAAAAAAGCGCGACGGAGCCGAGCAGCGCCCCTGACATGCGCAATCGCGCCGCGTATTAGAACAGGCGGCGAACACCACGGAAAACACATCCTATGACGCAACGGAAAAAAACTCGCCTCGTTCCGGTTGAGCTCGCAAGCGCACAGCGCGCCCGTGGTCTCATTTCCGATTTTATGATGCAAAGAATTGTTGGAGACTGGTGCGTCCTCCTTGTGGAAACGGGTAACACCGAATCGCTCGTAGCCCTCGCGCGGAAGAACGTTGATCCCTCGGATGAAAACGCGGCGACTTTCCCGACAGCGGATGAAGCGCTGGCGACGATTTACCAAATCGGATTCGACGTATCGCGCAATTCGATCGGCATGTGGCGTCCTGAACCTAAGCACATGGAACGACTTCAGAAAGACACAATGAAGTCTCTAGAAGATGCGATGGACACATTGCAAAAAATCAGCAAATAAACAGGGATCCTGTGCTTGAGATTACCCACATCTCAATCAGAAACTCTGCTAACCCGGAGTAATTTAGGATACCTATATGATAGATGAAAAGACGAGAACAAGGCGGTGACGAATCATGGCTGGATCAGGAGGTCGCGGGGAGTGAATTTGAGGACGTGCGGCTTCGCAAGCGGTTTGCAATGCTACTCGAGCGATTGTGGGCGGGTATGGGTCAGAGCATTCCGTTTGCCTGTCAGGACTGGGCCAACACCATGGCGGCCTATCGCTTTATGGACAATGATCGCGTCAGTGAGCAGGACATTCTAAGTGGACATTTCCGGGCAACCGCGCAGCGCTTTTCCACAACCGATGGACCGATTCTTGTACTTCAGGACACCACCACGTTTTCATACGAAAGGGAACATCCCGAGCTCATCGGTTATGCAAGCAACACACTGACCGCAGCCCGGCGATACGGTCACGACAAAGCAAGCTCACAATGCGGCATTTTGATGCATTCAAGTCTCGCCGTCACAACTGAAGGTCTGCCACTCGGGCTGACAGCCATCAAGTTCTGGAGCCGCAAGGAGTTCAAGGACACCGCGAAAAAGCGCAGGAAAGTCAATTTCACGCGCATACCGATCGAGAAGAAGGAAAGCTTTCGCTGGATTGAGAACCTGCGGCAGTCAACGGCGCGACTCGGCGATTCCGATCGCTGCGTGCATATCGGAGACCGGGAAAGCGATATTTTTGAACTGTTTTGCGCTGCCAGCGAGCTCGGAACACATTTTCTGGCGCGGACCTGCGCTAACAGGTTAGCCGGCGACGGCGAGCATACCGTTGCAGACGAAATGTCAGAGGTGCGAGTGAAGGGATTGCACCGGATCGAATTTCGCGACGCCAAAGGGCGCCCTCACCAGGCGCTGCTGGAGATCAGATATCGGCGCGTCACCGTTTGGCCGCCCGACGCGAAGCAGCGGCACTATCCAGCGCTCAGGCTGACCGTCATCCACGCGACGGAGCGCGGCGACCCAGCGGAGCGACCACGTGTCGAATGGAAGCTTGTCACTGACCTGCCGGTGAACTCACGTGCAGACGCGATCGAAAAGATCAATTGGTACTCGATGCGCTGGAAAATAGAGACGTTTCACAAAAACCTGAGGTCCGGCTGCAAGGCTGAAGAGTCGCAGTTGCGTACGGCCAGCCGGCTGACCAACCTGATCGCCATCTTCTGCATCCTTGCGCGGCGGGTATTCTGGCTGACCGAGATCAATCGATCTGCACCCGAGGCCTCTCCGGAGGTGGCACTTACCACAACCGAGGTGACGCTTCTTGACCAGCTCGTCCAGGATACGGCATGCACCGCACAGGCGCCTCCCCTGTCACGCTGCCTCATCAAGCTCGCCCAGCTGGGCGGCCATCTCGCACGCGCCAATGATCCTCCGCCCGGCAATAAGGTCATCTGGCGCGGCATGCATCGGCTTGTCGACATCCAGATCGGATACTGGTTGGGGCGTGAAAATAGTGGGTAAACACAAGCTCCCACATGATGCACAAGGACGGGGAGAACCGCGATCTGGTGCAGCGCCCGCACTCGTTGCGCGAGTGGATTGAGACAAGGCGCATGCCCGCTGCCACGCAGTGGAAGTACGCATGCGGACTGCGCAACTATGTCGATATGGTGTTTCGGCATCGCGGCCCCTCGCCACCTTGGGCTGCCTCTGTTTTTGCCAGAAGACTTGCTCGCATTCTCGTTTTTGGTGACCGCCGTTTTAGCGTCATCATCCTCTATATCCGATACTTTGAACAGGCGGTTGGTCGAAGGCAGTTCGACACAGTCAGGCCGACTGACTGGAAAAGGTCTCTCGGCGATTCCTGAGCCCGAACGGGCCCGCGGTAAGCGGCCTCCCCTGATAGCGCAGGGCTGATCGCATGAAGAAAACTACACGAATATCCCGCGTAAGTACTGGAATAGAAAACCTTTTGAGCCAAGCCAACGACCCGACCACGATAACGATAACGATAACGGTTAGTTCTACCGGCTAAAAGGAAGCGTTGCATGGCTACGCAAATACTGACGCAATTCCCGATTTCAACGTATTGGCAGCGTAAAGCATCCAAGGCACGCATTGCCATCCCTTTCGCTCGTTGCCGGAGCGGGACGTTGATCGTCCCATTTATGCAGTAGCGCTTGTCGGTCGCACGCACGTTGCGCCCCCCAGATGCGGCCGGCCTACCCTCGCATACGAGCACATTAGGGTTGAAGCGTAATCTTTACCGCACGGAGCGCACCGTGAAGAGTCTTGATTCATAAGGATAACTGTCGTTTCGACAAAGCGTAGTCAAAAAACGCCTTTGCTTGCACTTCGGTTCCGATCATCTAGGATTGATCTTACGGTTGCCACGCGCCTCACAGTCGGCACATCGCGGCTGGAGAGGGTGCGCGGGCTTCTCAACAAGGCAATAACTTGACGTGCACGAGGTGGATTTATGAATTACGCACACAACAAAATCAACGCTGCTCGACTAGCTGCCGCTTTGATGCTCACTGGCATGGCCGGCTCCAGTGCACAAGCGCAAAGCTCGAACGCAGCACCAGCCGCGGCGCTCGCGCCGGGTCTCGCGGTAGCCGCAGGGGCGTCGGCAAACTCACCGTTCCCCCATGGCCCGCATCGGTTTGGCGTCGGACCGAGCGTTGCGCCTGCCAGCGCGCTCGACGGATCGGAGGTAGACAAACAGAACGGCGGAGACAAGATCAATCCGAACCGATTTCGCGACGATCGCGGGCCGGCTGCTGATACGCCGTTTCAGGCTCCCGAGCCAGCGACTCTCGCTACGTTGGCGCGGACACCGGGAGCCGCCACCGCCGCGACCTTTACAACGACCGACTGGCCCACGTATGGCATGAACAGGCAGCGGACCGGATATAACCCCGTCGAGACGGTGCTGAACGCGACCAACGTGAGGACGTTGACAGAACAACACAATCCAACACCCAGGGTGTCGCCTGTTCTTGACGGCGCCATCCTGACACAGCCGGTTCTGGCTACCGGCGTGATGATCGGTAACGTGCCGACCGATATCGTCTATGTTGCGACGGAGGGAAACACCACGTATGCGCTGAATGCCGCGGACGTGAGCAAAATAATTTGGAAAAGTGCCGCCATCCCGCAAGCAACTTTGCAAAAGTGCACCGGCCTGTTCCAAGGCAAGATTGGTGTGCAGGGGACGCCTGTCATCGACCATGCCAACAACCGCCTGTTCGTCGTGAGCGGGAAAGGTTACCTGCATGCGTATGATATGGCGACCGGCGCAGATCTCCCGGGCTTCAACCTGCCTCTCCTCGACGCGGCAAATGTTTCTCCGATAACGATGGTGTACGGCGGCTTGACGCTCAGTCCCGACGGTTCCTCAATATACGTTGCGACGGCCGGTGACCCCTGCGATGACACGCCGTACCACGGACAGGTTGTCCGCGCTTCGACCACCAACCCTGCCGCCATTCTGCAACGCTGGTTCCCTACCGGTGCAAGCGGACCGGACGGGGGCGGCATATGGGGCTTCGGGGGCGTATCGATTCCGCCTGACGGTACAGTCGTCTATGCACTGACGGGCAACGCATTCGCCACTCCCGAAAACGCCGGGTTCGCCGAACACGTCGTGAAGCTCACCCCGACCTTGGCGGTGGCCGCGTCGAACTCGCCGCTTCAACCCGCGCCCAATGCGGACATCGACTTCGGAGCTACAGCAATGCTCTTCCAGCCTCGCAACTGCCCGACGACGATGCTTGCCGCCTACAACAAGTCGGGAATTTTGTTTATTTATAACCGGGCCACCATTCAGCAGGCGGGTCCCATTCAAAGGTTGACGATTTCCCAGAATTCGGCCGAGGGCAACAATATAGGCTTGCCTGTGTTCGACCCGGTGCTGAATCAGCTTTACGTGGTGTCCCCATCCGGTGCGGGGATCTATACACGCGGGCTAATCGCATTGTCCATCGGCAGCAACTGTTCCGTGAACACCAAACCGGTATGGCAGGCTGTAGTGCCCCAAAGCAGGCCCGGTACGTTCAATCCGGCTATTCCGCCAGTCGCCGCAAACGGCGTGGTGTACTATGCCGACGGGATGGGCAACGACGTGTATGCATTTGACGCGACAAACGGAACCCAACTTTTCACACGCCACTACACGCCAGTTCAAACCGGCGAGGGTAACTTTGCACCGCCGACGGTCGTGAACGGGCAGGTCTTCGTCGCGGGCAGCGACCATAGGGTTCATGCCTATAGCCTTCCCTAATCAAGCTCCCCGGGGCAAGCCGTGCACGTTAGCTCATGCACGCCCCGGGCGCCCTGGGTTATCCGCCCGTCCATCGTTCCGCTGCGCAGGAAGCAAAACCTCAACGACGCGCTCCGAGTTGCGCCGCAAGGAGCGGCTCATGTATCCGATCGGCGAATATTCTCCCGCGATCACTAAAGACCGATCTACTCAGCCCACCCATTTCAAAAAAGACTTTCGGCCGATTATCTGAGTTCGCCTGGCACGCCGCGCGCGCTGCGCGCCGGCCAAAGCAAAGCCAGGCGCCGCCGCACGGCACCTTTTATCCGTTTCGGCGTAAGCTTCCGAAGCCACTCCCGCCTAGGCGTGGCCGGTGCATTCAATCGATCCTCAAGCCAACGCAATCGCGCCTCGTTTTCCCGCTCGCGATCAGCGTAAAGCGTTAGAGGAAACGGGTGCGAAAGCCGTGAGCCATAGAGCGCAAGAGCCGTGTCCACGATGTCACGGTTCTCCTCGCGCTGCGTGAAATACGCAAGATGGACAAATGGTACCCGGCGCACGCATACGATACGGAGATCGTTGCGTTCGCAATGCATGTGCATCATATGCTCGTCATCGCGGCCCCCGTCGTCGATCGCATCCCAGAGCGACTTGCGAAACAGAATGCAGCCGATCGAATAGCGGGATTGCGATGGCACATCGCACTGCTCAAGCGTTCGCGTCGCAGCGATGAAAGCGTCGGGTTGAAGGGTGGTGCGCTCGTGCAGCCAACGCGCGATGTGCGGATAGCCCCAGATGGTGCCGTTCGTACCGGTCTCGATCTGCTCCGCCGGAATGATCCGCAGCGGAAAGCGCCCGCTGCTGCCCGACCCGACGAAATGCGGATGGGCCTGCGTGGCAAAGTACTCTTGCTCCAGGTTCATCGCCCTCATCAGCTGAGGGAAACCCCATGCGTTGTTATTGATGAGCGGCGTGACGTACGCGAGCTTCCGGCCATTTCCCCGCTCAGCGCCCTGGTAGGCCTCGATCATCTGGTCGAGCCATTGCGGCGCAATCGGAAACGCATCGTCGTCGACCTTACAAACCAGGTCGATGTCTTCAAACTCCGGCTTCGCCAGTAGCTTCCTGATCGACCGATAAGGGTCTCCAGGGACGATGTCGTCGACAACGTTGACGACGCCGGGAAACAGTCTTTCATATCGCCGGGCCACACCTAGCGTTCGCTCGGCATCGTAGCCGCCGCGGCAATTCTGCAGCACGTAGAACGGCACGCCCGGCGGCCGGTAAGCCATTTGGCTCGCAAGCGCCAACTCGAGGGCCGCATAGTCGCGACACGCAAGTATCACTACAGCTATTCCCCGTGTGTCGACGTTCGAATGCGATGTGCTCATGCGTCAGCTCCTTTTAACAAACTCTGCATGCAACATTAATCAGTCGATGCTCTTGCGAGGAAGATCGGAACCCTTTTCTGGATCAGATAAAGCGCCATGCAACCGGTAACAAGCGCCTCTGTTGCAAGTATGGACATCGCCGCGCCCTGCGCTCCAAAGCGAAGCGAAAGAGGCACCAACAGCGCGACGTTGAATACACCGGATCCAAGCAGGATCTCGCTGAATTTCTTCTTCATGCCGAGCGGCAGCATCATCTGGAGGCCAAGAATATTGTTCAGAGCCACCAGCCAAGGCACAAACGCCATCCACCGCAAAACGTCGACCACCGGTCCATATTGCGGCCCCATGCCAATGCGAACGATCCATGGAGCAAGCACCCAGAGCATCACGGACGCGACGAACATGATGGCGCTCATCGCGTAAAGCGCTTTGCGCACCAGTGCATAGGCCTTTACGATGTCCTCTGCAAACAGTGCGTTCATGCGCGGGTACAGTGCATTGCTGAGCGGCGATATCAAGGATTGCGTCATGTTGCGAATCTTGTCGGCGGCGCCGAAGTAACCGAGCGTCACGTTGCCCGTTAGAAATCCGAGCAATACGCTGTTGGTTGTCGTATAAAGACTGACTGCAGCGGTTGCCAGGAACACGTGCCACCCTTCCCGAAAGGCTTCGACAACGTCGCTTACGCCCGGAAGCCTGAACGAGATCAATTTCATGCGCGCGATCATCGTCAATGAGAAGAGTCCGGCGACAACGGTGCTCATCGACGTGATGAGCGCCGCTCTCCATGTGTCCGCCGGCGAGTGAACCAGAAGGTAGGTAGCGGGTATCACAAGCAGACGTGCACTCAATGTCGCCACGGTGACAAATGACATCCGCTCCAGACCCTGGAAGAGCCACTGCGGAAATAGCACCGTGCCGACCACAAACGGAAAGGTCGCAAACATGATGGGCCGAAGCTCGATAAATTTCGGCACCAGCAAAACGCCCAGCACCAGCAGCGCAAGGCCGACACACGCTATAAGGGATTTGGCTGCCTGCGTCTTCCAGAAGATTCTCGAGACCGCGTCGCGGTCGTTTTGCACCTTTGCAATCTCACCCGTGGCTGACCAGTTGAAGCCGTAATCCGCCAGCAGACCCAGATAGGCGATCACGGCCTGGGCAAAAACATAGGCGCCAAAGTGGTCGGGGCCTAGCACGCGGAACAGGTACGGTAGCGTCGCGAGCGGCAGCACCATATTTGCCACTTGCAGGACCGACAGTGCCAGCATGTTCCGCAATAGTCGATGCGCCATAGTGCGTCAGCCCGTGGGTTTTAACCGTTTCTCTACAAGAAGGGGATGGCGTGCGAGCTAAGTCAATCGCATGATGTTTGCCAGGCGCTCGGCATAACAATGAGGCAAAAACTCGCTCACGTCGTGCTAGCCGGCCCCGCACCCACTTCTTCAATTCTCAGACGATAGGATCTGCGCTGTCATACGGAAAGGCCCGCCTGCCTCAAATTCCCCAGACATTTGAGTCGCGGCTTTTCTACAGCCGCGGCTGGAACCACCCTACCGAACCCGCATGCCTAATCTTGGTGCAGGTGGCCCTGGATGTACCTAATGCAGCCACGGGAGGTACTCCTTCAAGAGCCCCTTATAAGTGTCAATATTTCTTCGTCGCACAGGGTGGCTGCCTCTCACTGCATGTGCGAGGAACACCGGATTGCCCAGACGTCCGCTTGCATGCGTTTTGCCTTCATCGCTCCTTCTGCCCTGAAGAACTTTTATTGACGCGCACAATCCATAACGCGCTAGCGTCTGATTCAGTTCAGACCATGGGCTTGTATTCGCCCCGTTTCCTGTACCGTGACCAGCCGAACCAAGTGGGCGCGTGTGAAATACGGAAAATCGGTCAATAATACCGACCTTCCCTAATGAAGATACTCGTGCGGGCCACAAGAAATCGAGGCCCCAACCTGATTTGGTCTGTTTAAACGTGTCTTTTATCGCATGCAAAGCATTCGACGAGAAACATGGCACCATCACCTCCACAAAGTTCGTTTCCCGGAACTCGAACGCCTTGTTTCGCAACGTCGTTGCGTGACTGAAATAGCTTCTCTCGTCTAAAGACGGCTGCGCGAGCGCAAAATTTTCTCGTTCTACGTATTCGAAGAACTCGTTTAACGTTGGAATATCGGTCAGAATATCGTCGTCCGGGAGCCAAATGTAACGATATTGCGAAATCAATTGTTCACTGTTCGACACGAAGTCGTTGATGCCTTCCCACTTTGATCCTTTGAATCGATGTATGGCCTTAGCAAAGACGTCTGCGTAATTTTTGTTTTTCCCATAGTAACTCAACACCAAATCAAAGTTTGGGATCTCCGCGCTACTGAACCATTGCGGATGCAACGAACTGTCTCCGCACCTGAGAACGACTAGATACTTATTCATCTCTCCGTTTCCTATGACGTAAAAGTCAGATTGCGGAAGAAGCAAGACAGTTACTAGGAAGTGGGACCGGCGTCGGTCCAATAAACATGAAACAACTACTCCTGAGAGTCCATCACGGGCAAATGCAAGACGTATAGTGCACAACGCGCCGCGTCCTCTAGGCAATATCTTGCGCCCCTGCCAACCCGTCTGTGCAAACGTTCCATGCCACCGAGGATGGCGGTTGGAGCACTTTTATTCCTGCTCCGTTAAGATAAGTCCTTCAGCAGCCTTGAGCGCCGCGCCAACGACTTGGTCCATGTTGTAATAACGATACTGCGCCAGCCTGCCCACAAAAGTGACATCGACAATTTCCTCTGCGAGCGCGTCGTAGCGCATGAATAAGGCCTCGTTCTCCTTACGCGGAATCGGATAATAGGGCTCACCTTCGGCTCTCGGGTATTCCTTCACAATCGATGTGCCCTGATGCTGTTGCCCGGTGAGGTGCTTAAATTCTGTAATCCTTGTGTATTCCTGATCATTCGGATAATTGATCGTACCTGTCGATTGAAAGCGCTCCACGTCGCTCAGGTGCAGATGTTGAAAGTGCAGGCTGCGGTACGGAAGCTTGCCGAAGCGGTAGCCAAAATATGCGTCGATCGGCCCAGTGTACACAAGGTGACCATATTCGATAGTCGCTTTTATCTCGTTGTAGTCGGTTGACAGACGTACATCGATACCTGGACTGGCAAGCATTTTTTCGAACATCGCGGTGTAGCCGCGCGCCGGCATAAACTGGAAAGCGTCGGTGAAGTACCGATCGTCGTCGTTCGAACGCGTGGGAATTCGGGCTGCGACACCCGCTGACAGTTCAGACAGATCGAGTCCCCATTGCTTGCGCGTGTAGCCACGGAAAAACTTGTCGCACAGATCGCGGCCAACGTTGCTCAACACTACGTCCTCGCTGGTAGTGACTGTCTCTCGAGCTTCACGTACGGACTCGAGGAACGCCACCGTTTCCTGCTCGCTAAGATTGATGCCGTACAACTTGTTTATCGTCGTACGATTGATCGGTATAGGATAGAGATGCCCGTCCACAAAAGCCTTTACGCGATGCTCGTAGAAGCGCCAATCGGTAAAACCCGACAGGTATTCGAATATGCGCTTACTGTTTGTGTGAAAAATATGCGGCCCATACGGATGGACCAGGACGCCATTTTCGTCCTTGCGGTCATAGGCATTGCCTCCAATGTGATCTCGCTTGTCGACGACTAGCACGCACTTGCCGCTTGCCGCCAGGCGTTGAGCACAGACCGCCCCTGCAAAGCCGGCGCCGACGATAAGGAAGTCATATTTCATCTCTGCGCAGCCTCGTATAGAAACCGGAAATTTTGCATCTGGTGAGGTAGCGTGCCATCGAGGTCGTGACCAGAAATTCGGTGGCAAGCGCCGAGATAGCTGCGCCCTGAGCGCCAAACGCCAATGCAAGCGGAACAAGCAGGGCGACGTTGAACAAGCCGGAGACGACCACTCACCTTCTTTTTCATGCCAAGCGGCAGCATCACTTGGACGCCGAGCACATTACTCAGACAGATGAGCAACGGCATGAGGGCCATGCATTTCAGGACGGGGACCGCCTCTTCGTACCCGGGCCCCATCGCGATACGAACAATCCAATCCGCGCCGACCCAGAGCGATCGAAGCCAGCAACATGGTCGAGCCAAGCACGTAAAGCATCTTGCGCACCAGCCCAAACGCCATTTCGGAATCTTCGGAAAAAAGCGCGGTCACGCGTGGGTAAATTGCATTGGCGATCGGTCCGAGAGGCGCTTGGGCGACGTTGCGAACCTTGTCGGCTACTCCAAAGTAACCTAAAGCGACGTCTCTGGCAAGAAACCCTAGCATCACGCTGTTAGTGGTCGTGTACAAGCTGATCGCTGCGGTGGAAATGAACGTATGCCAGCCCTGACGAATCGCCTCGATGACGCCCGCCTTACTCGGCATCAACGCGATGATTAGTCGGTTTCTCCCGATCAGGACCGATGCGACAACTCCTGCAACAACCATGCTCATCGAGTTGATCAGCGAGGCGACCCACGTGTCGGCCGCCGAGCGCACTAGGAAGAACGTTAGCGGAAGCAGGAGCACCCGCGCGCTCAAGACCGAGATGGCGATAAACGTCATCCGTTCCAGGCCCTGGAAAAGC
>NZ_JARESU010000163.1:0-16248 GCF_046027075.1 Paraburkholderia sp. RL18-085-BIA-A
GTGCGTTGCTGGCCTTCGCAGTGCGCGGTGCAACGCAACGCCCGCGCTGTGAAGGCGAAAGCTCAACGACGCGCCATCGCCTCAATCCGATCCCGCACTTTGCTCACCACCGGCGCCCATTCGCCGACGCGCGGTTGCCGGATCAACTCGATCGAATCGTACCAGGCAATCGGCTGCGACGCTTCGCCCCAGAACCACGCGGATACGTGATCGATCATCAGGCAGGTCGGCACGCCGAGCGCCCCCGCCAGATGCGCGGGCCCGCTGTCGATCGTCACGACCAGATCCAGATTCGCCAGCAACGCGGCGACATCGTCAAAGCCGAACTGAAAATGATGGGTGATGTCGACGACGTCGAGGCCCTTGGCGCACCATCGCGCGACCGTCTCGCCACGCCCCGGCGATAACGCGAAAAAGCTCACCTTTGCCGTGCTCAACAACGGCTCGAGTTGCTCGACCGGTACCGAGCGCCGTTTGTCGCGTATATGCTCGGGATTGCCGTTCCACACCAGACCGACTTTGAGATTGCCTCGCGCAGCGGCGATTTGCGCGTCGACGCGCATGCGCCACGTCTGCACAAGCGCCGGAGCGGCACGCAGATACGGCGCGCCCCAGCCGGTGGCATCGACGATACCGAGCCGCAGCGGCAGGCTCATCAATCCGCAATGAAAATCGGGTCGCGTGTCGAGACTCGTTTCGAGCGGCAGATCGGCTGGCAGCATCCGTTCGAACAAATGCCGCAACGGCCCGTCGTAACCGAATAGCACCCGCCCGCCTTCGCGCCGCGCCCGCTCGGCCAGCAGCGGCAGAAAGCGCACCGCCCACAAACAGTCGCCATTGCCCTGCTCGCCGTACACCACCAGCGTTTTGCCACCCAGGGATTCGCCCTGCCAACGTGCGCTGACCGCCGCGAGCGCCTGCTGCGCGTCGTTCAGATCGTTGCCAATCGCGACGCGCGACTCGTAATGCGCCCAACCGTCGGCAAACCGGCCCGTGCGGATTTCAAGTTCCGACAGATCGAACTGCGCGTGCGCGTTGTTCGGCGAGATCGCCAATACCTGTCTAAGCAGCACCTCGGCTTCCGCGAAACGCGCCTGCTCCTTGATGCACAGCGCCAGCTTGTGAAGCACCACCGGATTGCCCGGCACGGCGCGCAATGCTTCGCGCAGCAGCCGCTCGGCGCTGGCGAAGTCGTCGCGCTCTTGCAAGGCGGCTGCACGCCAGATCAGCGCGTTGGCGTCTTCGGCGTTGTGCGACAGCAGCAGCGCGGTCGCGGAATCGACCAGCGCCCATTCGCGCACGACGAAGGCCGTTTGCGCAATCGTAGGGAGCAGCGAGGGTTCGCATGCGGGATCGAGTCGGTAAGCGCGCACCAGCGCGGCGAGCGCCTCGCGCTGGCGGGTTTTGTCGCGACCGGCGTGCTGCAACAGGAGATGGCCGAACGCGAAGCAGTCGGCGGCAACGGCATCGGGCGCTGCGGCCCGCGCGCGTAGTGTGGCGAATTGGCTTTCCGCCCGCGGACCCGCGTTCAGTTCGGCCATGGAGACGGCATCGCGTGCGCGGCGAGTCCGAAGACGCTCGACAAACGCCGGTTACGGCGCACTTGCCGCGATCTTCGGCGTAGTGACGGAGACATCGCCGCATTGCGCGCGATGGCGCAGCGCGTGGTCGATCAGCACCAGCGCGAGCATCGATTCGGCGATCGGCGTGGCGCGAATACCGACGCACGGGTCATGCCGTCCAAACGTTTCGACGACGGCCGGTTGCCCCGCCTTGTCGATCGAACGGCGCGGCGTGCGGATGCTCGAAGTCGGCTTGATCGCGATCGACACGGTAATGTCCTGCCCGGTCGAAATGCCGCCGAGCACGCCACCCGCGTGATTGCCGACGAAGCCCTCGGGCGTCAATTCGTCGCCGTGCACCGAGCCGCGTTGCGCGACGCTCGCGAAGCCCGCGCCGATCTCGACGCCCTTCACCGCGTTGATGCCCATCATCGCATGGGCGATGTCGGCGTCGATACGGTCGAATAGCGGCTCGCCGAGGCCGACGGGCACGCCGGAGGCCACGACGTTGATGCGCGCGCCGATCGAGTCGCCGTCTTTACGCAGCGCGTCCATGTACGCTTCGAGCTGCGGCACGATCCCGGCATTCGGCACGAAGAACGGGTTCTCGCGCACCTGCGCCCAGTCGACGAACGGCACGTCGATCTCGCCGAGCGCAGCCATATAGCCGCGAATCTCGGTACCGAACTTTTCGCGCAGCCACTTCTTCGCGACCGCGCCGGCCGCCACCGTGGGCGCGGTCAGGCGCGCCGACGAACGGCCGCCGCCGCGATAGTCGCGAATGCCGTACTTCTGCCAGTAGGTGTAGTCGGCGTGGCCCGGACGGAACGTGTCGGCGATGTTGCCGTAGTCCTTGCTGCGCTGATCGGTGTTGCGGATCAGCAGCGCGATCGGCGCGCCAGTGGTCTGGCCTTCGAACACGCCTGACAGGATCTCGACCTTGTCTTCTTCCTGACGCTGCGTGACATGGCGCGACGTGCCAGGCTTGCGGCGGTCGAGTTCGAACTGGATGTCGGCTTCGTCGAGCGCCATGCCCGGCGGGCAACCATCGATCACACAGCCGATAGCGGGGCCGTGCGATTCGCCGAAGGTCGTGACAGTGAAAAGCGTACCTAGCGTGTTGCCGGACATGGGTGTCGTCCAAAGAAATGCGGGGAAAGCGCTATTATGCCAGCCTCATCGCGCGTGGAACGCGTTGCGCGGCGTTCGTGGCCAATCGGCCAGGGCCAATTAAGCCGCGGGTTCGCGACGGTTCGCGAGGCCTGTCGGCACACGCCCCGTCGTAGGTAGGAATTTTCGGTTTGATTGTAGGGCGCGTCTTCACATTAGCGTCGGCCGCGCTTTCGTCCCAACTCGAACCACCGTCTCGCCGACATCGTGCCTCACGGCGTCCCCGCACGCTACTTCCGCGCGCCGCGCAACTCGGTGACGATCTGCTGCAACTTCTCGGGCGTCGCCAACGCCGGTTCGATCGGCTCGCCCACCGCGAGACTCAGCCGGCTCATCACACCCTTCTGGATCGGCCGCGGCCAGCGTGCGTCGTCGGCACGGGAAAACACACTGCCCCACAAGCCGCGCAGCGCCATGGGGATGACAGGCGCCGGCGTGCGCTTGACGATCTCGGTCACGCCGTGACGGAACGGATTCATCTCGCCGGTTCGCGTGAGCTTACCTTCGGGGAAGACGCAAACCAGTTCACCGTCGGCAAGCGCCCGCGCACAACGCTCATAGGCTTGCGCGAGCAACTCGGCGTCCTGATGCGCCGGCGCGATCGGAATCGCTTTCGCATGACGAAACACCCAGCCCGCGAACGGCGACTTGAAGATCTGGTGATCCATCACGAAACGGATCGGCCGCGGGCTCTCGGCCATGATCACGATCGCGTCCACGAAACTCACGTGGTTGCACACGAGCACGGCCGCGCCCTCCTCCGGAATCCGCTCGGAATGCACGAGCCGAATCCGGTAGAACGTATGCACCAGCAACCACGCGATGAAGCGCAGCAGAAACTCCGGCACCAGCGAATAGATGTAGGTCGCGACGACGATGTTCAGCAACGCGGTGACGAGGAAGATCGCCGGAATGCTGAAGCCGGCCGCGGTCAGGCCCATCGCCATCAGCGCCGAGACGATCATGAACAGCGAATTCAGGATGTTGTTCGCGGCGATGATGCGCGCCCGGTGGCTCGGCTGGCTGCGGCTCTGGATCAGCGCGTAGAGCGGCACGCTGTAGAAGCCGCCGAACATCGCCAATAGGAACAGATCGGCCAGCACGCGCCAATGCGCAAGCCGCCCGAGAAACTCGCCGACGCTCAACAGGTGCTCCACCGGCGGCAGCGCGTGGCTCGCGAAAAACAGATCGATGGCGAACACGCTCATGCCAATCGAGCCGAGCGGCACGAGACCGATCTCGATACGCCGCTTCGAGAGCTTTTCGCACAGCAGCGAACCGATGCCGATGCCGATCGAGAACGTGCCGAGCAGCACGGTCACGACATCCGGATTCGCGGACAGCACGTTCTTCGCGAAGCTGAAAAACGACGACAAAAACGTCGCGCCGACGAACCACAGCCAGGAAATGCCGAGCAGGCTGAGAAACACGGTACGGTTTTCGCGCGCCAGCTTCAGGTTGCGCCACGTCTCGCTGAACGGATTCCAGTTGATGCGCAGATCGGGCTGCGGCGCGGCCGTGGCCGGCACGAAGCTTGACACGGCACGCCCCGCGAGCGCGATCGCGATGCAGGCGCCGGCCAGCACCACCGCGCCGTGTTCGGCAAGACCCGCGCCCGCGCCGCCGACGATCGTGCCGATCAGGATCGCGACGAAGGTGCCCATTTCGACCATGCCGTTGCCGCCGACCAGTTCCTTCTGCGACAGATGCTGCGGCAGGTATGAATACTTGACGGGGCCGAACACGGTCGAATGGACGCCCATCAGAAAGGTGCACAGATACAGCAACGGCGCACTATGCAGCCAGAATCCGGCGCCGCCGACCAGCATCACGACGATCTCGAAGCTCTTGACGAGCCGCGTCAGCACGGCCTTGTCGTACTTGTCGGCAATCTGGCCCGAGGTGGCCGAGAACAGCACGAACGGCAAAATGAAAATTGCCGAGATCAGAAACGCCGCGGTTTTCGGATCGACACCGGAAAAGCGCGCCGCCTGATACGTGACGAGCGACGTAAAGCCGATCTTGAACACGTTGTCGTTCATTGCGCCGAGGAACTGCGTCCAGAAAAACGGCGCAAAGCGGCGCTGACCGAGCAACCGGAACTGGGATTCATGCGCCTCTTGCGCACGGGCGGCGCGGCGGGCGGCAGGCAACGGACGATCGCTCATGAAGTTTGAAGAACGGGAGAAAGCGCCATAAGCAGCGCGGGACGCAGGCGGTTCACACCGCGGGACATCGCGCCGGCTCGTGATTCTAATGCGCGCATCGACTGCCGCTGCGGTGGCCTGCCCGCAGTGTCACCAGGCATAGAAGGAACGGGCGCAAAAACGACGGACACAAAAAAAGCGCACGCTTTCGCGCGCGCCTTGTCTGCCTGTTCACGCTCACCGCAACACGCCGAGCGCGGACGGTCAGTCACCGCGCATTAACGCGCGGGCTGCTGGTCCTGCGGCTCTTCCGGCCAGTCGCGGATATAGGCCTTGAGCATGCGGTTTTCGAACCCCTGCTCTTCGACCACCGCCTTCGCGACGTCGTAAAACGAAATGACACCCATCAGCGTGCGGCTTTCCATCACCGGCAAATAACGCACGTGATGTTCGAGCATCATGCGGCGGACTTCGTTGACGTCCGTTTCAGGCGTGCAGGTGAGCGGATGATCGTCCATGACCTTGCGGATCGTGGAGGTACCAACGCTGCCACCATTCTCGCTCAGCGTCAGAATGATTTCGCGGAACGTCAGCATGCCGACGAGATCGCCGTACTCCATCACGACCAGCGAGCCGATATCGTGCTCGGCCATCGTATTGACTGCGTCGTGCAGCGTGGTATCCGGTGTGACCGTGAAAAGGGTGTTGCCTTTGACTTTAAGGATGTCGCTGACTCGCATGATCTGTCTCCGTGATACCCGCTAAGCTGGCACTACATGAATGATTTTCGATCCTAGCGGAAAGGCCCATAAAAGGAAAGCGGCCCGCCCACCAAGGCCTGGCGGGCGCTCACCATCTCGAATTCGCGCCGCGCCGGGCATGCGCATCGGGAAAACCGCGCTTGATGCGAGCCATGCCGGTGATAGGATGGCCGCCACTTTCCCGTTTCGCGAGGCCGCTCGTGGCCCCGCCGCCCACGATGTCCGCCAACCGTTTCGACACGCTTGCGCTGCATGCCGGCGCCGCTCCCGACCCCGCCACCGGCGCGCGCGCCACGCCGATTTACCAGACCACCTCGTTTTCGTTCCGCGACTCGGACCACGCCGCGGCGCTCTTCAACATGGAGCGCGCCGGCCATGTCTACTCGCGCATCTCGAACCCGACGGTGGCCGTGTTCGAGGAACGCGTGGCCGCGCTCGAAAACGGCGCGGGCGCGATCGGCACCGCGAGCGGCCAGGCGGCCTTGCACCTGGCCATCGTCACGTTGATGGGCGCGGGCTCGCACATCGTCGCCTCCAGCGCGCTGTACGGCGGCTCGCACAACTTGCTGCACTACACGCTGAAGCGCTTCGGCATCGAGACGACTTTCGTTAAACCCGGCGACCTCGACGCGTGGCGCGCCGCGCTGCGTCCGAATACGCGGCTGCTGTTCGGCGAGACGCTCGGCAATCCCGGACTCGACGTGCTCGATCTCGCCGCCGTCGCGCAGATCGCGCACGAGCACCGTGTACCGCTGCTGGTCGACTCGACCTTCACGACGCCCTACCTGCTCAAACCGTTCGAGCATGGCGCCGACTTCGTGTATCACTCGGCCACCAAGTTCCTGGGTGGCCACGGCACGACGATCGG
Source organism: Paraburkholderia sp. RL18-085-BIA-A (assembly GCF_046027075.1). Lineage (NCBI taxonomy): Bacteria > Pseudomonadati > Pseudomonadota > Betaproteobacteria > Burkholderiales > Burkholderiaceae > Paraburkholderia > Paraburkholderia sp. RL18-085-BIA-A. The sequence continues at coordinate 6,509 of NZ_JARESU010000163.1, forward strand.
CGGCGTGCTGGTGGACGGCGGCACGTTCGACTTCGACGCGTCGGGCCGTTTTCCCGAATTCACCGAGCCGTATGAGGGCTTTCACGGCATGGTGTTCACCGAGGAAAGCACGGTGGCGCCGTTCCTGCTTCGCGCGCGCCGCGAAGGCCTGCGCGATTTCGGCGCATGTCTGCATCCGCAGGCCGCATGGCAACTGCTGCAAGGCATCGAGACATTGCCGTTGCGCATGGAGCGGCACGTCGCCAACACGCGCCGCGTGGTCGAGTTTCTTGCCGGTCATGACGCGGTCGAAACGGTCGCTTATCCGGAGCTGCCGACGCATCCCGACCACGCGCTCGCGCAACGTCTACTGCCGCGCGGCGCGGGCGCGGTGTTCAGCTTCAATCTGCGTGGCGACCGCGCCGCCGGCCGCAGTTTCATCGAAGCGCTATCGCTGTTCTCGCACCTCGCGAATGTCGGCGACGCACGCTCGCTGGTGATCCATCCCGCCTCGACCACGCATTTCCGCATGGATGCCGCCGCACTCGCCGCCGCCGGGATCGCCGAAGGCACGATCCGCCTGTCGATCGGCCTCGAAGATCCCGACGATCTGATCGACGACCTCAAACGCGCGCTGAAGGCCGCGCAAAAATCGGCCGGCGCGGCCGCAACGCGTAGCGGCGCAGTGAAGGCGTCCAACGCCGCATCCGCAGCCGCGAAAACCAGCTTGCCCGGCCAATCCGGCGCCGCAGCGCAATCCCGCCCGGAGTCCACATGATCCTGACCGTGCACGGCAAACCCGCCTACGCGTACACCGGCGGCAAGCCCTTCGACACGAGCCTGCCGACCGCGGTCTTCATTCACGGCGCCGAGCACGACCACAGCGTGTGGGCGTTGCAAAGCCGTTACTTCGCGCACCATGGTTTCGGCGTGCTGGCGGTGGATCTGCCGGGCCACTGCCGCAGCAGTGGCCCGGCGCTGACCGCCATAACCGAGATGGCCGACTGGCTCGCCGCCCTGCTCGACACCGCCGGCGTGCAGCGCGCGTTCGTGGCCGGCCACAGCATGGGCTCGCTCATCGCGCTCGACTTCGCCGGCCGCTACCCGCAGCGCGCGACACATCTCGCGCTGCTCGCCACCGCGATGCCGATGGCCGTGTCCGACACCTTGCTCGACGCCGCGCTGCATCGCGAACCCGATGCGATCGGCATGGTCAACCAATGGTCGCATTCGACGCTCGCAGCCAAGCCTTCCTGCCCAGGCCCCGGCTTCTGGCTGCACGGCATGAACCAGCGGCTGATGGAGCGGGTCGCGGCGCGCGGGGAGCCGCAGCTGTTCCACACCGACTTCACCGCATGCAATGCCTACGCGGACGGCCTCGCCCGCGCCGCGCAGGTGCGCTGCGCGACCCTGCTGATCGTCGGCCGGCGCGATGCGATGACGCCGCCGCGCGCGGCCAAAGCGCTCACCGACGCGCTGGCGCAGGCGGGCGCGCCGGTCGACACCGTCACGCTCGAAGCCGGCCACGCGTTGATGACCGAGCAACCCGACGCCACGCTCGACGCGCTGTTCAGTTTCGCGTCCAGGCCGCCTCGCGAAGCGCGGTAGCCGTCGCCCGAATGCGCTGCGAGTGACCACCCGAATGCCCACGATAAGCGCGCTGCACGAGCCGCGCCATCGTCCGAATGGCCAGGTTGCGCGCGGACTCCGATAGCCGGACAATGGTTCAAGCCCATCCTGTAGCGAGCGAGCGCAACACATGCCCGCACGTGGCGAAGCGACCGGGAACAACGGGCATCGCGTCGAGGAAGCGTCCACATCGGAGGCCATCATGGCTCATACCGCGCATACCGATCACTTCGCGAGCTTCGCGGAGTTCTATCCGTACTATTTGAGCGAGCATCGCAACCTGGTCTCGCGGCGGCTGCATTTCGTGGGATCGCTCGGCGTGATCGGCTGTCTCGCGATGGCGCTGGCCACCGGCGACTGGCTATGGCTGCCGGCGGCCGTGATCTGCGGCTACGGCTTCGCATGGGTGGGGCACTTCTTTTTCGAGAAGAACCGGCCAGCGACCTTCCGCCATCCGCTCTATAGCCTGATGGGCGACTGGGTGATGTTCAAGGACATCTGCGTCGGCAGGATTTCGCTGTAGTTTTGAGTTATCGCGTCACGGGTCAGGCGGTCATTTCCGGCGTCGTGCCGCGATCGTGTCGTCATCATCGCAGGCGCGTTTCATGGCGAGCCGGTAGGCGGCTGGGCCCAACCAGCCCGCCCCCGCTACCCCCACGCGATACAACCTCCGCTGCACCGCTTCGCGTCAAGCCGCCTGATGCGGCATTGAAGGCGTGGCGCGCTCGCTCTCTCCGGCATCTGCCCCTTTGGCCGCCGCGCGCGCCGCCAGCAGCGCGGCGAGCGTCACTTTCAGCTTGTCGTTCTCGAGCGACGCCAGCAGCGTACCGCCGTCCACACGCGTGGATTTCAGTTCGAGCTGATACGCGAGTTCCGCGCGATCGATCACGAACAGGTCGAACAGACGCTCGACCGTGACCTGCGCCGGGTTCGCCAGCAACAGGAAATGCGGGCCGGCGCTGTCCTCCTGCAGCCGCGCGATCCAGTCGATCTCCTCGAGCCTCTGCAGCAGGTAGAGCGTGATATCCATGTCGCGACGAAGCATCCGCGCAAGCTCGGGCACCGTGTAGCCGCGCCCGCCCCCGTCGCGTGCTTCCGAAAGCCGCGCGAGCAGTTCGAGCGAGTCGAACAGATTGCTGCCGTCGAACGTGGGCCGGTGAAACTGGCCGATGCGAATCGCCGGCAACGCGGACGCGATCATTGCACCCGCGAGCGTGATGAACCAGCACAGGTACATCCACACCAGGAACAACGGCACGGCGGCGAACGCGCCGTACACCGCGGTGTAGGTCGGAATGCGGCGCACGTAATAGCCGAAGCCGCGCTTGGCAAGCTCGAAAGCGATCGCGGCGGTGACGCCGCCGATCACCGCGTCGCGCCATTCCACGCGGCAGTTCGGCAGATAGACGTAGAGAATCGTGAACGCGAGCGCGGTCAACGGCAACGCGGCGCCCGTGAGCGCCCACTCGATGACCGGCGTGATGCGCTGGGCCGCCGTGAAGGTCATCGATTGCGTGAACAGATACGATGAAATCGACAGGCTCACGCCGATCAGAATCGGGCCGAGCGTGATGATCGCCCAGTAGACCAGGATGCGCTGCGCGATCGGCCGCGCCTTGCGCACCCGCCAGATCACGTTGAACGCGGATTCGACGGTCATCATGGTCATTACCGCCGTGAGGAACAGCAGGATCATGCCGATCGTGGTCAGCCCTTTCGCCTTCGACGCGAACTGGTTCAGATACTTGAAAATCTGACTGTTCAGTTGCGCGGGCATCAGGTGGTCGGCCAGAAAAAGCTGCAGCGAGTCCTGGAAAGAACTGAAAATCGGAAACGCGGTGAACAACGCGAACGCAACCGTGGCAAGCGGGACGAGCGCAAGCATCGCCGTGAACGTGAGGCTGCCCGCCACCTGCGGAATACGGTCTTCGCTAATGCGCTGCGCGGCAAACCGCGCGAGTCGTTTGAGCGTGTCGAGATCGAAACGCACCCTGGACAACAAACCTACCTCCTCGCTTCGTGAACCGGTGCCGCAGGACCGCGCGCGCGACCTGGCCGAACGGCCATGTGCGGCCTGTGCAGCGGACCGAGCCCCTATAATACCCGTTCACCGATGAGGCCTATGAAAGACATTCTCGTGCTTTATTACAGCCGTCACGGCGCCACTCGCGAGCTCGCACTGGCGATCGCGCACGGCGTCGACAGCGTCCCCGGCATGCAGGCGCGCGTGCGCACCGTGCCGGCGGTTTCCACCGTCTGCGAGGCGTCCCAGCCGGAGATTCCCGACGAAGGCCCGCCCTACGTCGAGCTGCGCGACCTCGAGGAATGCGCCGGTCTCGCGCTCGGCTCGCCCACCCGCTTCGGCAACATGGCCGCCGCGCTCAAGTACTTTCTCGACGGCACCACGCCGCAGTGGCTGGCCGGCGCGCTGTCCGGCAAACCGGCCTGCGTGTTCACGTCCACCGGTAGTCTGCACGGCGGCCAGGAATCCACGCTGCTTTCCATGATGCTGCCGCTGCTCCATCACGGCATGCTGATCGTCGGCATCCCGTATACGGAGAGCGCGTTGAGCACCACGCAAACCGGCGGCACGCCTTACGGCGCGTCGCATTTCGCGCGCGCCGGCACGGCCGCACAAGGCATCTCCGCCGACGAAAAGACGCTCGCCGTCGCGCTCGGCGCGCGTGTCGCGCGCACGGCGGCGTCCATGAGCGAAAGGCCGTGACCACGCCAATGGTGAAACCAGCTGCCACGCCGGACGCGCAGAGCGCGACGACGGCGTCGCCGCGCGCAAGCACACCGGCCGCTGCGCTCACGGCGCCACCCGTGCAGCCTGGAACCGCCGCCGCGTTCGGCGCAACCGCAGCACTGCTCGCGCTGATCGTGCTTTGCGTCGCGTGGGAATGGTGGCTCGCGCCGCTGCGGCCCGGCGGCTCGGCCCTCGTGCTCAAGGCGGTGCCGCTGCTGCTCGCGTTGCCGGGCGTATGGCGGCGCCGGCTCTACACGCTGCAATGGGCGTCGATGCTGATCCTGCTGTATTTTGCCGAAGGCGTCGTGCGCGGCTGGAGCGATCATGGACTGAGCGCCCGTCTCGGCTGGCTGCAAGCCGCGCTCGCGGTGATCTTCTTTACCTGCGCGCTGGCCTACGTCGCGCCGTTCAAGCGCGCGGCGAAGCGCGCCGCGAAAGAAGCCGCAAAACAAACCGCCGAACCGAACGCCTGACGCCCCGCCTATCCGACATTCCCGCCCGTCCGCACCGACCGACCGCTATGACCCAAACCGCTTTCCTCGCCGCCTGCCGTGACGCCATCGGCGCAACCCAGGTGTTGACCGACCCGCACGACACCACCCCGTATCTCACCGACTGGCGCCGCCGCTACACCGGCGCGGCCTGCGCGGTGTTGTGCCCGGCCACACCCGCTGAAGCCGCCGCGCTTGTGCGGCTCGCGCTCGAGCATCGCATCGCGCTCGTGCCGCAGGGCGGCAACACGGGTCTCGCCGGCGGCGCGACGCCCGACGCGAGCGGCGCGCAGGCCGTCATCAGCTTGCGGCGGCTGAATCGCGTACGCGACATCGATCCGCACAACAACACCATCACCGTCGAGGCCGGCGTCATCCTCGCCGACGTGCAGCGGCACGCCGAGGCGGCCGGCCGTCTGTTCCCGCTGAGCCTCGCCGCCGAAGGCAGTTGCACGATCGGCGGCAATCTCGCCACCAACGCGGGCGGCACCGGCGTCCTGCGCTACGGCAATACGCGCGAGCTGTGCCTCGGTCTCGAAGTGGTGACGCCGCAAGGCGAACTGTGGGACGGCCTGCGCGGGCTGCGCAAGGACAACACCGGCTACGATCTGCGCGACCTGTTCATCGGCGCGGAAGGCACGCTCGGCATCATCACCGCGGCCGTGCTCAAGCTACATCCGCAGCCGGCCGCGCGCGTCACGGCGCTCGCCGCGCTCGCTTCGCCGCATGCGGCGCTCGACTTTCTGTCGCTCACGCAGCGCATCGCCGGGCCGCTTCTGACCGGCTTCGAACTGATGTCGGATTTCTGTCTGCGCCTCGTCGGCCGGCATTTCGAGCAGATGCGCTATCCGTTCGCGGAGCCGCATGCGCAAATCGTGCTGCTGGAGTTGTCGGACAGCGAAAGCGAGGAACACGCGCGTGCGCTATTCGAGCATCTGATGGGAACGGCGCTCGAAGAAGGCCTGGTGCAGGACGCCGTGGTCGCGGAAAACCTCGCGCTGTCGCGCGCATTCTGGAATCTGCGCGAACATATTCCGCTCGCCCAGGCCGAGGAAGGTCTGAACATCAAGCACGACATCGCGGTGCCGATCTCGCGCATCGGCCACTTCATCGAGACGACCGACGCGGCGATCGCGCAGGCGGTGCCGGGCGCGCGCATGGTGACCTTCGGCCATCTCGGCGACGGCAACCTGCACTACAACGTGCAGGCGCCCGAGGGCGTGGACGCGCAGGCGTTTTTGCAGCAATACCAGACCCTGATCAACCAGATCGTCTACGACAGCGTGCACCAGCATCGCGGCAGCATCAGCGCGGAACACGGGCTCGGGCAGCTGAAAGTCGACGAGGCCGCGCATTACAAGCAGGACGTCGAGCTGCAACTGATGCGCGCGGTCAAACGCGCGCTCGATCCGCTGAACCTGATGAACCCGGGCAAGGTGCTACGCTAGGAATTGAAGCCCCGGCGCCCCTCGCGGGAACGCCCCACGCGGGGACTTTTGCAGGAGCCGTCGCCGTGAAGATTCGAGTGCTGTCCGATCTGCATCTGGAGAACGACGAGCCCGAGCTGATCCCGCATGCGCACGCGGATCTGATCGTGCTGGCCGGCGACATCCACAATCATGCGGCCGGCCCGCGCTGGGCCGCGCAGACTTTCGACGGCGCGGTGCCGGTGGTCTACGTGCCCGGCAATCACGAGTACTACGACGGCGAGTTCAGCGCGCTCGAACGCGCGCTTTACGACGCGGCTGCGCAGGTCGACAACGTGCATGTGCTGAACAACGCAACGCTGGTCGATCCGCAAGGCCGCTGGCGCGTGCTGGGCACCACCTTGTGGACCGACTTCGCGTTGTACGGCGCGGACCCCGACACGCTTGCCGCCTCGATCGACGCGGCGCGCCAGGTGATGCTCGACTTCCGCGGGCTGATCCAGATGAACTGGCCGCACGACACCCACGACGCCACGCGCGACTTCACGCCCGACGACTCGCTCGCGTTGCACGCCCACGCGCGTGCGTGGCTCGAAGGCGAGCTGGCCAAGCCGTTCGGCGGCAAGACGATCGTGGTCACGCATCACGCGCCGCATCGGCTGAGTCTGGCCGAGCGCTACGCACAAGACCGGGTGTCGGCCGGCTTTGTCAATCATTTGCCGGAACTGGTGCGCGCGCCGGTCGCGGTATGGATTCACGGGCATACGCACACGTCGTTCGACTACAGCGTGAACGGCACGCGCGTGGTCTGCAATCCTCGCGGCTATTTCGACCGGCGCACCGGGCAGTGGGAAAATCCGCAATTCGCGTGGGACAGGGTCGTCGAGATTTAGTGCGTCTCTAGAGCAGCCTTGGGGCCGGACTGGATAGCGCGGCTGGAGCGGACGCATTACGCTGTCGTCGGCGGCCGCCTGCTGGCGGCCAGTGCTCGTGGCTGGCTACCCGTTGCTGGATGTGTCTCGATTCGGCGTGACGATACCTGAGAAGCGCGCCAGAAAAATCGGCCCGTTCAATCGCTTCATTGCCAACTCCGCCAGCTTACGGAACCCGCCCCGCAGGTCGTCACCGGAGATCGCTCATGTGTGGTCGAATCAGCCAGTATCGCGACGCGCATCTTTACGCCGGACATCTCGGCCTTGCCGATCCGCTGATGCTGTTCGACGCCGCCGACCGCCGCCCCGGCTACAACCTTGCCCCCGGCACGCATCCGCTCGCGATCTATCCGGATCAAACGCTGCGCGCGATTCACTGGGGATACTGCCCGGCTTGGGCGCGCGAGCAGCATCTGCCGCAGACGATCAACGCGCGCGCCGACGCCGCGCCGACCGCCCGCTATTTCGAGGAATTGTGGAAAACCGGCCGCGTGCTAGTGCCGGCGGACGGCTGGTTCGAGTGGCGCATCGAGACTTCGCCCGCGACCGCCCACGCGCATGGCGGTCCGGCGCAAGCTGAAGCGCCGCGGCGCCAGCCCTACTTCGTGCGCTTGAAAAAAGACGAACCGATGTATCTGGCCGCGTTGTCGAGCGTGCGCGGCAGCGAGCCGCAAACGGAAGGCATGGGACTGGTGATCGTGACGGCCAGCGCCGACTCGGGTCTGATCGACGTTCACGACCGTCGTCCGCTGGCGTTTTCGCCTGATGCGGCGCGCCGCTGGCTGGATCCGGCGTTGCCGGCCGACGAACTGGAACGGCTTGCGCGCGGCGCCTGCTTACCCGCCGGCCGCTTTCGCTGGCATCGCGTGAGTCACGAAGTGGACCGCACGCTCAACGACGAACCAAGGTTGATCGAAGCGCTGCACTGAGGGCGCGAACGCGTCTCTAACCGCTCAGGAAGGAAACGACTTTTCACTACGGCTCCGCGCCCGTCGGCTACACGCCGTGGCGGCGACGAGCTTCAACGGTCGCGCCGTTGTGCCTGCAGATCCGGGCGCTCGACCTTGATCGGCACCAGTTGCGGCTGCTGTTCGCGCAGGCGGCGCAGCAGATCGCGCGATGCGGCGATCCCGATCAGTCCAAGCATGACAGCCACGCCGATCATCAGATGCGTATCCATGAATCCCTCGTCCTTCAGTTGTTGCGATGTGCCGAACGGCAGTGAACTGGCGCGTCCGGCCGAAGCGGCAGCGCATGAGCCACACGTTAGCAAATCGTCCGCGGGCGAGAAGTAAGGAAATGTTGCGGCGCGGCAGTTATGTAACGGCCCGTCATGCGGCGGCGCCCTGCCGCGTCAACCATCGCGGCACGCCGGCCCGGCGCGGCTTCATGACTGGGCGAATTTCCGCAGTTCCTCCTGATCCGCAGCCAGCGTGGCCGGCAACTCGTCGCGCAAAAATTCGACCCAGGTGCGGATTTTCGCGTCCAGGTACTGGCGCGACGGGTACAGCGCGTACAGATTCATTTCCTGCGATGTGTACTCGGGCAGCAGCCACACGAGTTTGCCGCTACGCAAACCGCTGATCGCCGAGTAGATCGGAATCAGCCCGACGCCCATACCCTGCGATACCGCGACCACCATCGCTTCGGCGACGTTCACCTGAAACGTGGTCGCGCCCAGCGTGACCGTTTCTTCGCCTTGCGGGCCGCCAAAGGTCCATTTGTCGGGCGGAAACACCGGCGTGACCATTTGCAGGCAGGTATGGCGCGTGAGATCGGCGGGCGTCTGCGGCGCGCCGTGCCGCTCCAGATAAGCCGGCGACGCGCACGCGATGCTGAACGCGCTGCCCAGGCGCTGCGATACCAGCCCCGAATCCGGCAGACCGGTGGCGAGCGTCAGCGACACGTCGAAACCCTCGTCGAGCAGATCGGGCATGCGCTGCGCGAGCGTCAGTTCGATATGCACGTCCGGATAGCGTTCCTGATAGCGGCCGACCGCCGGCACCACGTAGTGCTGGCCGAAGCTCGTCATCGCGTGGACCTTGAGTTTGCCCGACGGGCGCGCGTGCGCGTCGCTCGCCTCGGCTTCCGCCTGATCCACGTACGCGAGAATCTGCTCGCAGCGTTGCAGATAGCGCTCGCCCGCTTCGGTCAGCGCGATGCGGCGGGTTGTCCGGTTCAGCAGGCGTGTGCGCAGATGCGCTTCCAGATCGGAAACTGCGCGCGACGCATAAGCCGTGGTCGTATTCAGATGTTGCGCGGCGCCCGTGAAGCTGCCCGCTTCGACGACGCGGACAAATACGCGCATGTTTTGAAGCGTATCCATTCCATTCCCTGTTGTTCGGCAGCGATTGTTACACGATTGGCAAAGGCGATTGTCTCACATTACGTAAAAATGCCTTGCACCGTTACCGGTTATTCCCCAATCCATCAAAAAATATAATGACGTGCAAGCTTCTATAGTCATTTTTGGAGGAAATCGTGCAGTCTCCGGTACCGAAAAGGATCTCCGCAGCCGCGGTTCTTACGATCC
>NZ_JARESU010000164.1:0-15675 GCF_046027075.1 Paraburkholderia sp. RL18-085-BIA-A
GCACGTCAGTTTCTCGGTGGCATCGTGACATACGCCGTCCAGAACGGACTACGCGAAGATGGCGCTGCCTTGGCACTTCGTGGCGTTGTGCCGCGCCACAAGAAAGGCCACATACCAGCGATAACCAAACCGACAGACATCGCCCCGCTCGTTATTGCTATCGATGCGTACAAGTCACCCATTACCCGCGCCGCCCTCAAACTCACGATGCTGACTGGCCTTCGCCCCGGCGTCGTTGCCTCAGCGCCGTGGGACGAAGTGAACTTGGAAACAGGCGAATGGCACGTCGCTGCCGAGCGGATGAAAATGCGGCACGATCACATCGTGCCATTGCCGAAGCAGGCGATCGCGGTTCTGAACGAGGTGCAGTTGCTCACGGGCAAGGGGCACTACGTCTTCCCGTCCCCTGCCCGCCAAAAGACTCCCCATTTACATCGAGATGCCCTGAGCAAAGCGCTGAGAGAAATGGGATTTCAAGGAAAACACGCGACGCACGGTTTCCGGGGGATGCTTCGTACCGTCGGACGAGAACGACTCGGTATGGATATCGATGTACTGGAAGCGCAACTGGCACACGCCAAACGTGGCGATGTGCAAAAGGCCTACGACAGAACAACGTTTGACGACGATCGTCGTAGGGTCATGCAGGAGTGGGCTGACTACATTGATCAGCTCAGCATGGCGACGGCAGAAGCAGGATTGAGCGAGCAGGCCTAAGCGGTATACCCACTCAATCGTCAATCGGTGACCGGGACCATTGTGTAGATGTCAACGCCGACTGAAACCTGACCCACAGGGGGTGCGGACGAAAACTTGGACTACCTAGAGGTGGTTCATGTACTCGTACGAAGACCGCATGCGAGCGGTTCGGCTCTATTTGAAGTTGGGTAAGCGCGTCAGGGCGACCATCCGACAGCTGGGGTATCCGACAAAGAATTCTCTTAAGTCGTGGCATCGTGAATACGAACGATGTCATGATTTACGGACCGGCTATGTTCGTTCCAGGCCGATATATTCTGCCGAACAGAAGAAGGTGGCCGTCGATCATTACTTAGGCCATGATCGTTGTGCTGCTGCAACCTTGTGTTAAAGACGGATTTAAGGAAATGCGATCCGTTTGATGCGATTGCTCGATCGCCTATCGCGCTTCACGCACCTTATGGTCGGCGCTTCTCTCGCGTTCCGCCGCAAGCCGTCGCTGACCGGACGCGGGAATGATCTGCAGCAGCATCGCGGCGCTGGCAAAGACGAGCCCAACGCCGCACACGCCCGGCCAACGCCATACGCTCCACGCTGGCCAGGGATCTTGGCAGTCGGGAAATTACGATCAATAACGTGCAGCCCGGACGAATCGATACGGTGATGAACCCGGCCAACGGTCCGATGGCCGACCAGATCCGGGGTTCCATTGCATTGGGCCGGTACGGATCAGGCGACGATATTGCGGGGCTTGTCGCCTGGCTGGCAAGCCCCGATGCGGCATTCATTACGGGCACCAGTCTGAAGGTCGATGGGGGCACAAGTGCTTGACTGATGGCTTCAGGCCCGAAGTTGGCATTCAGTGTTGATTCGTCTGGTGCAGGCCGGCACCTGTGTGTGTCGATTCGTGAGGTCATTTCCGTACACAGCGCGTGAAAACAAAACTGGCTCGCTCGACGAATCGTGCGCCGCCGTCGCTTTGCCAAATGGCGACTCCTCGCTCATCAGGAGACGTTCACCACGCGACCGCGAAGGACCGTTTGTGGCCGATCTCTGTCACTGAGTGATGAATAGGCGTTGGCCTGCGCGGATCGGATCGGTTGCCGGCAGCGCCGGATCGACGGCGAGCACGGGCCAACGCGCGGATGGAGATGGATACGTAGCAAGTTGCGCGATCTGTTAAGGCCACTGCTCGCTGCGCACGGATGCCGCTTCCCTGCCGCCCCAGACCAGATAGAACGGTCCCGCGCTGACCAGCTTGCCCGGCAGCTTCGGCCATGGCCGGGCCGGGTCCTCGACCGCGAGCCATGCGACGGCTGTCGCAGGATCACGGTTACTCACGAGGTCCATCGGCAGTTGCGCGGCGAAGCCGTCGGTCGCACGTGCCTCGAGCACGCTGCCCGCACGTAACGCCGCACCGTCGAGCAGATCGGCCAGCGGCACTGCGCGGTAGGTCGTCGACGTACCGTAGGCGACATCTTGCGGAACGTGAATCTCGGCAACATCCGGCCGCGCCAGCAACTCCCCCTGGCTAAACGACTGGGTCTTGCTGCCTATCCTGAGTTCAATCATGGGCTGCGGCCGCACAATGCCCAATCACGCTAAGCGTCAGCAGCAAAACCGCAAACAACACGCGTTTCGGCATTTGTCCTCCGTGCATTGTTGTTGCCGGCGACGTCGGCTGGGGCTGATTTGAGAACACGCTTGAGAACGCGCTGACGTTACTTCGCCCCTTTCGGGAAATCCGCGCCCACGGTCGTCGCTTCCCATGCGTCGAAGTCCTTGCGCATCAGATCGAGCTTCTTGCGCGCCAGTTCGAGCGCGGTCTTGCCGAGCAGCAGACGCAACGGCGGCTTGTCCGATAGTGCCGCGTCGATAATCGCGTGCGCGGCCCGCACCGGGTCGCCCGCCTGGTTGCCGCTGCGCGCGGCGGTCTGCTTGCGGCGCTCGCCGGCGGTGGCGGCGTAGTCGTCAATCTGTATCGCCGATTGCTTGATCGAGGGGCCCGCCCAGTTGGTGCGGAACGGCCCCGGCTCGACGATCAGCACGTCGATGCCGAGCGGCTTGACCTCGGTGGCGAGAGATTCACAGATGCCTTCCACCGCGTATTTGGTGCCGTGATAGTAGCCGGTCGCCGCAAAACTGGTAAGGCCGCCAATCGACGAGACGTTGACGATCAGGCCGCTGCGTAGCTTGCGCATCACCGGCAGCACGGCCTTGGTCATGTCGACGAGGCCGAACACGTTGGCCTCGAACATGTCGCGCACCGCTTCGTCTTCGCCTTCCTCAATAGCGGCGAGATAACCGTAGCCGGCATTATTGACGAGCACGTCGATGCGTCCGAAGCGCTCCTGCGCCGCTTTGACGGCCTCGTCGATCTGCGCGCGCTGGGTGACATCGAGCGGCAGCACGAGTGCCCGCCCAGCGTGCCCCTCGGCAATGTCCGCCACTTTCGCTGGGTCCCGTGCAGTAACGACTGCGCGCCAGCCGCCTGCCAGCACCAGTTTCGCCAGTTCGCGGCCGAAGCCTGTGGAACAGCCAGTGATCAGCCAGACGGGTTGTCTCGATTCATCATTTGGGAAACTCCTGTTCGTTTTGAAGGCAAAGGGAGTGGATGTGCAAGGCGGAATTCGCATCCGCGATGAGGGGTTGTCGCCCTTCCTATGCAAAATATGGCGATAGCAGCGCGCAGAGCCGCTGGCAGCAAAGCTCGGCCGTTCGATCGCTTTCGAGCTATCAGCAATTTCGCAAGTACTTGATCAATATGGATTTTCAGGATCAAAGCGCCAGATTTTTCGCGAAAAGTATGGCACCGCGTTGCTGCAGCGACTCGCCGCTTAAATTAGGAATACCTTACATACGGCGTGTTCGAGTGCGCGCAGTTCGACAACTTGACACCGAGTTTTATCGTGCAGTGCTTACCTGAACCTGATGTCAACCGGACTTCAAACGGCACATGCCGAGAGGCACAGCATGCGAAGTAACGTTTTCACCTGGAAGACCTAATTCCCGCTTCTGCGCCCGGCAAATACTAGTGTAATCGTTTTCCAATTCGAACGCCAAGTGCTACACTACATGCGTGTAGTATGGAAACGAATCCTTCGATTCAGCGTGTCGAACCATGAACAGAAAGAAAACGAAACCAAACGTCTTCGACGTCGCGAAGGCAGCGGGCGTATCGGTCGCGACCGTTTCTCGAGCGTTCAATATCCCGAATCGCGTTGGCGCCGAGGCGCGGCAAAGAGTCCTCGCTGTAGCCAAGGAACTGGGATACAGCGCCGACCCGGCGGCAAAGGCGCTACGCCTTCGAAAGTCGTTCATTATCGGAGCAGTGATTCCGTCGCTCGATTACTCGATGTTTGCGCGCATGACTCACGCGTTCGAAGAGCAATTGACAGCGGCTGGCTACAGTGTGTTCGTGGTAACCACGGGGTTTGACAATCGGAACATGCTTGATGCCGTCAAGCGAATCGTCGAACGCGGTGCGGAGGCATTGTTGCTCGTTGGCAAGATGGAAGACCCCAAACTGAAGGAATATCTCACCGAAAAGCAGATCCCCTGCGTGACGACATACTCGTTCAACGATGATGACGTAGTGCCGTCGATTGGGTTCGACAACTTCGCTGCGACGAAACAAGCAGTCGAGTTTCTGATCCGACTGGGTCATCGTCAGATGGCAATGATTGCGGGCCCTCTTCAAGGGAACGACCGACAACAAGCCCGAGTAACCGGCTTTGAGAAAACGATGCAAACGCACGGACTTGGCGACGGAATCCATGTCATCGAGAAGAGCTACGGCTCGGCGATGCATCAAGGCGCGGATGCGATGCGACAAATTCATCATGAGCTTCCTGACGTCACGGCAGTCGTCTGCAACGCCGATGTCTTCGCACTCAGTGCAATAGCTGAATGCCGGCGGCTTGGTCTGCGCGTGCCGGAAGATATGTCGGTAGTTGGCTTCGATGACGATGACTATACGACCATTTTTTCGCCCGCCTTGACCACTATCGCTGTTCCTGCTGTAGAGATGGGACGTCTTGCGGCGCGATCGCTGATCGGAGCTCTGACGCAAGGACGAAAAGTGATGCCGGCGCGTCTCGATACCCAACTGATTGTCCGGGATTCCACGAGTGTGCCTCGCGTCTCCGTGTCTGGCACGGCTCCTAATGTCGTCGCATGATGGTAAGGCTATATCATCGGGGGAACGGCCGATGCGGTGAAAAGGCGCCCATTCGCTGATTGGGCGCAAGTGACGGACGGATCAGCAGGGGCCCCTCTCCCATACTTGCTGAGATGCGTTCGTCACCCCAAGCTCTGATAGCCTCACGTCGGGGCCGGGCGCGTCACACCGGCTACTCACGCAGCGGACGACATTGGGATCTGGAATCTCCTCAATCCAGATACCCGCATCGCCCATAGAGGCTGAATTCGCGACCGCCGACGCCACCGCAGCCGCCTGCCCGGTTCCGCACCGAAAGGTGCTCACTGCGAGACGACTCGCTTGAGCGTCGCGCAGCACGCTCATCACACCGGCGTCGGCGAAGGGCCTCAATATTGTGATCCGCTGCCCCGTAATACAGGCCGCCGCAGCTGGCAGGAATTTATGGGTCCAGTCATCGATCGTCGCTAGGGCGGCTCGTTTCACGGTTCGGTCGGCCAGCGATTCATACTCCCACAGATGGAAGAAAGTCATCTCGCGCCCTGGCACTACCCAGTTTCCCAGCAAGCGCCCGAACGCCTCGCCTCGAATCGGCATGGCCAGGTCGCGAAACAGTTTGAAGTACCTCTCTGCGACTGATTGCTCGATCGTGTATTCGCGCAGCTCGTGGATCATATCTGCTGAGCCTTCTCTTTAACGAGCGGTGTAGCCACCATCGACTGTAAAGAAACCACCGGTAGCGAACGACGACTCGTCAGAGGCCAGGAACAGTGCCATCGTGGCGATCTCATGTGGAGTGCCCATCCGGTTGACTGGCGCACGCGCCTTCAGTCCGTTCACGAAGCCTTCTGGGTCCGGCACCTCTTTGAGCATCTTCTCGTAGTAGCTGGACCAGATCACACCTGGCGCGATGCTGTTGACCCGGATGTTCTTCTCCGCATGATCAAGAGCCATCGAACGGGTAAGGGAAGCGACGCCGCCTTTTGCTGCCACATAGGCGGCACGATCGGGGATACCGCAGACCGCCGCGGTCGACGAGATGTTAACTACCGCGCCTCCGCCACGTTTCTCAAGCTCGGGGATTCCGTACTTGGAGACAAGATACACGCCTTTCAGATTTACATCGATCACCTTGTCCCAATCGTCTTCCTCTGTATTGACGACGCTGCCGCGGATTCCGAATCCCGCGTTGTTGACAAGGATGTCGAGGCCGCCGAACTTGCCTACGGTCGCGGCAATCAAGTGCTTGATCTGCTCAGCAACAGTGACATCCACCCCCACTGCCAATGCGTTTGCGCCCAACGCGCTGGCGACCGTTTGCGCCTGGTCAACATTGCGGTCGGCGACAACAACTTTTGCACCTTCCTTGATGAACAGTTCTGCGGTAGCTGCACCGATCCCAGATGCTGCACCGGTCACGACGGCTACTTTTCCTTCGAGTCTCATTTCTTTCTCACCAATATCAGATTGAATGTTCAAGGCGACGGATGACTGCATCTTCGATGCTCATTGCGGCGAGCCACGAAGTCCGCGGGTTATCCGGTAGTGGATTGTTCTCGAGGCGAATCAATAAGCGGCCGAAAGCGCCGGTTGCCTCAACTTCATGCACGTTCTTCTCGATGCTCGGATCGGCCATCATCGTGACCGTCGTTTTGTCAAAGCCGACACCCGCCAGGGCTACTGCTGCTGTGACGTTGGCGTTCTTCGGAAAGAGCCTTGCCGACTCGCCGGCCGTGCCTTCGAAAATCACGGTGGGTTTGTCGATCGCCCGAAGGTCGAACTGGTCTTCGGCCGGAGACCCCTCCCATGCACGAGGCGGTTTGCGCCCGATGTATCGAACCGCCTCAAGACCGCCCATGCGCGCGGCGTGCAGTGCGTCGATGCCTCCGATGGCGCCGGATACCAACGTCAGGTGCGAGCAGCCAGCCTTCATTGCGCGATTGATCTTTTCGAACAGGGGCGCAGACGACAGCGCTCCGATGGAAACGAGGATGGCGTCAACCCCATGCTCGAGAAGCGGAACGACCGTTTCGTCGACGGCCGCGTGCCCCGCGCACTCGACGGCAAGGGTTGGATGCCATGAAAGTAGCGAGGGAAGGTCACGGAACACTTCAATCCCGAACGACTGTGCCGCAACCGGCGCCGCTTCGTGAGCGGGCACAACGCAGGAAAGCTGCTGAGGATTGAGGCCCCGTTCCTGCAACTTTGCCAAAACGCGTTTGCCCATGGCGCCCATGCCGATAATTGCGACTCGTTCATTCGCAGCGACGGCTGCACCGCCAGAGCCGGGTGCGAACGAGTGTCCGTCGGGTTCTGAAATAGCCATGTGTCATTTGTCCAAAAATGCGCCAACCCGAGATGCGAACGCTTCTGGATTGACCTGTGGGAAGAAATGACCGCCGTCGGCCTCGGCAAGGATCGCGTTCCTGATGCGCCGCGCCAGATCTTCCGAGTGATGGAACGGCACGATGAAGTCATCCCGCGCTCCGACGACGAGCGTATCGATGTCAAGTGCCGTGAGCGCGTCGGACCGTTCGTAGCTCAGGAGCATGTCGATTCGACTCACCACGGTCTGAACGTCGAACTCGTCATCACCATCGAATCGCAAGGGGGATACCTGCGCGATATGTTGTTCGTACCACTGCGCGTCGTAACCGCCGAGTCGCGAGAGCGCCGAATAGGCACGGGTGCCTAGTCCCTGCAACATGAGGCGTCGCAGGTCGAACAGATCTCTGAAGCGTCGGTCCGGCTTTGCCCAGCCACCACTCAGGACGATCTTGCGACAGCGGTCCCGATGATCCAGGGCGAGCGTCTGCGCCACGAGACTGCCTGTCGAGTGACCGAGCACATGCGTCTGAACCACGTTCTCCTCGTCCAGCACATCGAGCGCGGCTTGCGCGATCAGCGTAATGCGCTGCTCCGCGTCTTTTGTGCTTCGGCCGACGCCCGGATGATCGAATGCGATGACGCGGTAGCGGTTCGCAAGCAATGCTGCAACGGGCCGCCAGAAAGAGCCGTGACCGGCAAGTCCGGCGATGCACAGCAGCGCATCGCCGCTGCCCACCACTTCGTAATGTATGCCCGACCTCGTGCGCCCGTCCATCATTCCTGCCTCTCGCTCGGCTGAGTGAAGACGGTTCGAGCCTCGATTTGTGCGGCGTCCGCGGGGCGCGCGAACGGCTCGGGCGCAGCTTCGCCCGGCGTGCGTGCGCGGCCGATATCGCGGAAGAACGTCTCGAGCCCAGAGGGCAAGAAGAACCAAACCCAATGAAGATCCGAGTCACCATCGTTGATGAACGTGTGCGTGCGCAGCTTGCCGATAAAGAGGGTCATTCCCGGCTCGAGGCGATACTCCTCGCCGTCCAGTTCCGCCTTGCCATTACCTGAGATGAAGTGCAACACCTCTTCATTGTCCGTGTGGGAATGCAAGCGAACCCTACCGCCCGGCGGCAAGGTTTGCGTGCCGGCCGAGAAAGGGCGATCCATCGGTACCAGATGCGGCGCAACGTGGACGGAAGCATAGCCATTCGCGGGTTGCGGCTGCCAGTAGCTTTCCTCCTTGCTGGAGTGGACCAGCAAAAACTTGCCGTCTTTTCGCACCGCTTCCGCTGCAGCTTGCTTATCTTGTTCAACCGGGTTGTCACTCACCTTGACCTCCGCTGAGAATGAAATCTGTGCTGTTTAAAAAGCCGTGCGATGGAAAACGTTTACGAGGGAAGACGTACATGACCTCGTGCGAAGCTGGAAATAAAACGCGCGTAAGAATGCTGATTCGAAATTGCCGCTGTGCTACGGCCGCGACGCTCCTAGTCCTACTTCCTTGTCTTCCACAGATCGCTTAACGTATAGCCTGTTGGGAAGGGATCCGATGCATCGAGGACGTACTGATGGAAGCCCGTAATCCAGGCACCACCGGTAATGGCCGGTCGTATGCCCGGCTTGCCGCCAACCGTCAGTGTTTCGACGATTTCACCGGTGTACTCAGTGCCGATGATTGATTTGTGAAGGAAACGCTCGCCTTGCTGAATCAAACCGCGAGCATGAAGAACTGCAAGCCGTGCACTCGTCCCTGTGCCACATGGCGAACGATCCAGCCGGCCGGGTGAAACGATTACGCCGTTCTTCGAACAGAGGCCATTTGGCCCGCGCTCAAGCGGACCAGCAAAAAGCGTCTGATTGATCGTGTGGATTTTCGGATTCTCGGGATGGACTGCCGGAAGCTGCTCCGCTGCCGCCG
Organism: Paraburkholderia sp. RL18-085-BIA-A; assembly: GCF_046027075.1. NCBI lineage: Bacteria > Pseudomonadati > Pseudomonadota > Betaproteobacteria > Burkholderiales > Burkholderiaceae > Paraburkholderia > Paraburkholderia sp. RL18-085-BIA-A. The sequence continues at coordinate 9,096 of NZ_JARESU010000164.1, forward strand.
CCTTGATGGCTTCGCCGACCTCAACCATCTCCGCCGCTTCGTCAGGTTCGACAGAAAAGCCGACTGTCGCCGCGTCGACCAGCACGTAGATCATTCCTCCGTAGGCGACGTCGACAGTCAGCGTCCCGATTCCCGGCACTTCGACCTGCTGGTCTAACCCGAACACAAAGCATGGTACGTTCGAAAAGCGAACGTTGATGCACTTGCCGTCACGACATTCCGCCCGAACCTTGACGAGACCACCGGGTGCTTCCAATGTCAGGTCGGTGTACGGCTCCAGCATCGGTAGCATTCCGGTTTCCAACAGCGCTGTGACTGTGCAGATGGTGTTGCTTCCGGACATCGGCACATAAAACTCGGACTCCATAATCACGAACCCGGCGTCTGCCTGCGGGTCGCAAGGCGGGAGCACGAGATTGATGCATTGAGTCACGGAGCCGCGCGGCTCCTGCAGCAAAAACTTGCGCAGGTCGTCGGCTTGGGTCTCCAGGTAGCGCATCTTTTCGAACATCGTGTTGCCCGGAACATCGAGCACGCCCCCTGTAATCACGTCGTTGCGTTCGCCGGCCGTGTGTACGCCAACCACGTTGACCATCCGCTTCATCTTCATTGCTGTGCTCCCATATTTTGTACACGTGGCTCAGTGCCGCCGATTCAAATCGTAATTGCCGAAATCAATCGCTCTTAAAACCGCTGAAGCACTCTTCGTTCGATCGATCCCACGCATCGTGTCAACGGATAGGCCACGACAAAGTAAATGATGGCTGTCGTTGTCAGCACCTCGACCGGACGCGCACTTGTGTTTGCGATGTTCTGACCGACGAACATCAGATCCGCCATGCCCAGTGCGGAGACCAACGCACTTTCCTTGAACAGGCTGACAATGTTCGAGAGCAGCGTGGGCATTGAGCGAACAAAGGTGAGCGGCAAGATGATGTAGGTCACGCGCGCCATGCGATTCAATCCCAAGGCCACGCAAGCATCCAGTTCCTCTTTCTTGATGGAGCCCAGCGATGCACGGAACGTTTCACAAGTGATTGCGCCCATATACAGACTGAGGGCCGTGAACGATGCAACTGTCACGCTGATGTTGATGTGAAGCAAAAGCGGCAGGCAGAAGAAAAACCAGAAGAGCTGAACCAGCAGCGGCGTTCCGCGGAACAGCTCAACGTACCCCGTCGTGATTGCACGCGCATAGGCCGGACCATACGTTCGCAAAAGGCTTGCTACAAATCCCAGAGCAATACCTGCAGCCGCCGAAGCCAGCGTCAACTTTGCGGTAAGAGCAAGTCCCTCAAGCAATGGCTGCACATATCCCAGCAAAAAGGCGAAATTGAAGTTCATGATCAGTCACGCCGCCAAGTAGTTGAAGAAACGCTTGCGCTCAATCACACGCAACACCTGCGCCACGGCTACCGACACCAGCAGATACACAATACCGATGGTCGTGAACACTTCGAGCGGTCGGTATGTCTCGGACGCAATCTGCTTGCCCGTGTACATAAGCTCCTGAATGGCCACCACCGACAGCAAGGAAGTCTGCTGCAATGCCGAGATGCCATTGGTCACCAGAACAGGCAATGCAATGCGAAAGGCGTGCGGAAGAACAATCAGCGTCGTGCGCTGAAACGGCGAAAAACCGAGCGCGACGCCCGCATCATGCTGCTCGCGTGGAACCGATTGAATCCCAGCCCGGTAAGCCTCGGCATTGAACGCGGTCAGGTTCAGCGAGATAGCAAGAATCCCCATTGTGACCGGCGTCAGGAACACATTGAAGATGATTGGTACGCAGTAAAAGAACCAGACCACTTGAACCAGGGCCGGCGTACAGCGGAAGAACTCGATGAAAGCCGAGACCGGAAAGCGAACAAGCCGCGATTTACTCTGAGAGAGCATTCCGACGACGAAACCCGCCACGACACCGATTACATTTGCGCACACCGCGATCACGAGCGTAATCGCAAGTCCCTGCCAAAGAGGATCTAACGCCGAAGATATCGCCGAAAAATTCATCGAATAGTTCACAACCCTCTCCTAGCTCACATGCAGGACGTTATTCAAAAACTCTTTCGTCCGCGCCTGCCTGGGGTTCTTGAACATCTCATCAGGCGTGCCCGATTCTATGACCACGCCGTCTGCACAGAACACAATACGCGACGCGACCTTCTTTGCGAACCACATGTCGTGAGTCACCATGACCATCGGCATTCCCTGTGAGGCGAGTTCGAGAATCACTGTCTCAACTTCCGCCACGAGCTCGGGGTCGAGCGCGGAGGTCACTTCATCGAACAGCATGAGTTGCGGGTCCAGCATCAGGGCCCGAGCAATCGCAACACGTTGTTTCTGCCCGCCCGAGAGCTGCGCGGGGTATGCGCGGGCCTTGCTCCCGAGCCCCAGGCGATCGAGCAGCAAGGTCGCTCGTTTCTCCGCCGAGCCTCGCGCCTCGCCTTTGACCTTGCACGGCGCGAGCGTGAGGTTGCGCAGGACGTCGAGATGGGGAAAGAGCGTGTAGTGCTGGAAGACCATACCGATTTGCTTGCGGATGGCGAGATCCATACGCGTGCGTTCGGTCTTCTCGTCGAACGACAGGTACGGTTTGCCATTGAATTCGACAGCGCCGCCTTCAATCGTTTCCAGCCCCATCAGCACGCGCAACAACGTGCTCTTCCCGCCACCGCTCGGTCCGATCACGACCAGACGATCGTCGCGCTGCATGTCAATGTCGAGCCCCTTCAGGACCTTCACCATCGGTCCGTAATGCTTGGACAGGCCCCGGATGCGCACCAACGGTTGCGCGCCTCGCTGGAAAGATGATTGGGTAGCATCTTTCCCGCCCTGCGATGCGGCTGCGTCAGCATCTCGCATGAGTGGGCGGTCAACTCTCATGACATTTTCCATTTCGTTGCTCATCGTCTGGCTGGAGGCATGGAGAATTTCGGTTACTGGTTCACGGACTGCGCCGCTTGCTTCACTGCAGCGTCCACACTGGTCTTGATGAAGCCCGACTTCGTTTGCTGTTCGATGAACTGGTTTAGCACCTTGAGATCGGCATCCGTGTAGGTCTTGTTCAGACCGAAAGCGACGTCCTGAAGATTGAAGGGAGGTTGCACATGGTAGATTTCGGCCCAATCCGGGTGTGCCGCCTGAAAGATCAGATTCGCATCGGATTGATCAGCGAGAAAATTGGCGCGATGGGAAATAAGTGCAAGACGGGTACTGTCCGCGTCGGGCAAACGAAGGATCTGCGCCTGTTTCAAGGCCGGACTGATTGCCTTGTCATCAGTCGTGCCTTGCACCACTGCGATCACCAGACCAGGCTTGTCAATATCGGCGACCGATCTGATCTGCTTCGGCACCTTTGGGTCCGTGCGGTTGTAGACAAAGTTCGTTTCGTTGCGTACGACGGCCGTTGAGAAGCTGATGACCTGCTCACGGACAGGCGTGCGGTTGATAGCCATCGCCAAATCCCACTTGTCCGTCTGGAGACCCGCAATCATGCTGTCCCAGGTCGTATCGACGAACTTCACTTTCACCTTCAGCACATCCTCACCGAACTTACGGCACAGGTCACTAAACGCACCGGTGTAGGCTCCCGTTTTCGGATCGCGAACGACGAACGGGGGCGCGAGCGCGGCGCCACAACGTAACTCGCCGGCCTTGCGCACGGATTCGAAAGCCGATGAATCGGCAGCGTGAGCCGGAGCGATCACGCTGCCTGTGCTGACAGCAACACAGGCGACGGCGAAGAACGACTTGAACAACGAGCGAAGCGTTTTCGCGATCGCGGCCCGATGAACGGCCGTGATGTGGGTGGTCTTCATGATGGTCATAGATTCCGTTAAATGTGGAAGTGCGGACATTTGCGTTTCTCCCTTCGACGATCCAGACGCTCTATCAGTCCAGCCGCCTTCTCCAACGTTCAAGGTACTTTCGACAAGCTTGGTAATCGTTTACGCGCGCATTCAACCAAATGGCCGTCCTCACGAACCACTCTTCGCCAACGCGCACCTCCTGTGGGGGAAAGCAGTGCCTCTGAGTGCGTAGAATCATGCTAGTTGAAAAAAAAATGTGCGTAAAGCTTTACATAGCCGTCCTAGTATTCTCCCTAGGCATGACCTTCCGACAAGGCTTGAATGTATGGAAATCGATTACAGCGTCGATCTGGAAGGTACAGTCGATTGTTTGCTTTGAAAGGAACTGCGGGGCCTTGCGGGACAACGCGGCCTCCATGTCCTAATGGCCTGCGCCATTCGCCTCGACTCGATGGCGACGGCCCTGCTACCTTTCTAGCCCGACGCCCCTTGATCCAGTGCGCCTCCGGATTGGCCCTCGCCGAGCACCGAACTCCGTAAGAGGTCTTTGGTCCGCTGTTCTCGTGGGTTGACGAATATTTGCAAAGGGTCGGCGCCGTCGTCCGCTCCAACTTCCACAGCCAGGTCTGCAAGCGCGATGCGCAGCGCGAACTTGTAGGTTGCGTGAAGTCGCCTTCTGCAAAGAGCCGCTGAAGCTTGGCGAGGAAGGCCAGTTGTGCCTCGGCTGACGGCGGTGGTACTGTCGAGCTCGCTGGCGCTTCCTCCAATAGTCGGCCTTTTCCGGGATGACCCACCGCACGCCGCCTCGCGGGTCTGGCAGGTTGCCCTTGAAGCGGGTATCAGGTGGATGTGCAGGTGCGGCACGGTCTGTCCGGCGGCAGAACCGTCGTTGATGCCGATGTTGAAGCCGTCGGGCAGGAACTCGGCCTCAGCTGCTACCTTGGCTTAGTCGAGCAGCGCCAGGAGCGCGGTGCGCTCCTCACTGCAGACCTTGAAGAAGGACCCGACGTGGCGCTTGAGAATAACGAGGCTGTGGCCCGGGGACACAGGAGCCGTCTCGAATCCAGACGGCGTGCTCGTTCTGCCCAGCGATGCGTGAGTCGGGCAGCGAGCAGAAGCGACAAGGCGCAAGCGTCATTTGAGTGGTCGGAAACGTAGTCTCGGGCGTCATAGATGATGAGGCGACTGGAGTTCAGCGCCGTCTGTCGAACCTGGCGAAGATCACCGAAAGAATAAGCTCCAAATGCGCCTTGGATTGTCGACGATCTAGGTGACGATCTCGAACGCCCGGGACACGTCGCGCCCCCGCGCTTGCCGCGCGTCCCTGCCCGGTCAAACCCGAGGCAGGCATGCACCCGACTCCCAGCTTCCCGCCCTTGACCCGCGACCGTAGCCGATAGCGGGCAGGCATCAAGGGGCGAGGGACCGCGTTGCCCGCACCCCTCCCTCGCCTGTTTCCTTGACACCCACCCGCTATCGGCTCCCCAAGTCGCACGGGCGGGAACCCGGAAGCCTGGCGGCAGCAAAGCCAACCCCGAGTTCCACCGGGAAGTGTCCAGCCACAACGGCACAGCACATCCCGCCGCCCGGTTCAGGTCCTCAATCTTGACTGTGGAGACTGCCATGCTACTCGCTTCCTCTTTCCGTTACGACTGCCCTATGCTGCGCGCTGACTCGCCCCTGTCAGACGATCAGATCCGCCGCGTCGCCCCGTCCATCTTCGCGGACTGCAAGCACGAGAGCCGTTCGGAACGCTACACCTACATTCCCACCATCGACGTGCTGCGCGGCCTGCGCAACGAAGGCTTTCAGCCGTTCATCATTTGTCAGACCCGCGTGCGCGATCAGGGCAGGCGCGAATTTACAAAGCACATGCTCCGGCTGCGCCATTCCGAGCAGATCACGGGCGAGGAAGCCGATGAAATCGTGCTGCTGAACTCGCACGACGGCACCAGCAGCTATCAGATGCTCGCGGGGGCGTTCCGGTTTGTCTGCCAGAACGGCATGGTGGCTGGCGACAATGTTGCCGATATCCGCGTCCCCCACAAAGGCAATGTCGTCCAGAACGTGATCAATGGCGCATTCGATGTGCTCGACGGCTTCGACCTGATCCGTGAGCAGAAGGACGGTATGCGCGACGTGGCACTGGATCGCGACGAACAGCATGCGTTCGCACGCTCCGCGCTCGCGCTGCGCTACGCCCCGACCGATACCGGGGCCCCCGCGCCTGTCACCGAAAGCCAGTTCCTCGCTCCACGCCGTTTCGAGGATCGACGTGATGACCTCTGGACGGTCTTTAACCGCGTGCAGGAAAACCTCACCAAGGGTGGACTGCACGGACGCTCGCGCACCGGGCGCTCCATGTCTACGCGGCCCATCACCGGCATCGACCAGAACGTGAAGCTCAACCGCGCCCTCTGGATGCTCGCGGACGCGATGCGCCAGATGAAGACGTAGGCACGAAGCTGGCAAACGTATCACCAAAGTTACTCGCGCTGCTGCGCGAGGGTGCGATCACGCTCGACCAGCTTGCCGCGCTCGCTCTCGCGGATGACCACGAGACGCAGGAGCATATCTGGTTCGATGCGAACGAGTGGCAGCGCCAGCCCAACTATCTGCGGCAGGCCATCACCCGCGCGGAAATCGACGCAAGCCGCAGTCGTCTCGTCCGCTTTGTCGGCTTTGACGCCTATGAGGCTGCTGGCGGGTATGTGCGCCGCGACCTTTTTAGCGACGACCAGAACGCGGGATACATCGCGGATGCGGAA
>NZ_JARESU010000165.1:0-15594 GCF_046027075.1 Paraburkholderia sp. RL18-085-BIA-A
TGTTATAGGGGAAATCAGACCGGCCGAATATACGAAGCGTCGGACGCAGCAGGCCAGGGAAGAGTAAAGAGAGCGCTCCGTCTTGTCGATGCATATCTGAACCTTTCGGGGCACAACACGTATACATTCGATTCGTGCATCCCGCGCGCGCCGTTCAACTTTCCGGCAAGCAGCTTTCTGCGGCCATATGCCAGGAAGCTGGCTATTTTAGAAGGCCTGCGACTGCGCCGCATCAAAAAAGCGATGACGGATGCAGCTGTCAACAAACGGCTTTATCACCTCTGGTGGCATCCGCACAATTTCGGAAAAGATATCGCCCGAAACATCGAATTTCTCGAGAAGATCGCCGAGCATTATCGCGCGCTCAACAGAATTTACGGCTTTCGCTCGTTGAACATGGGCGAACTGAGTCAATTGGGGGGGGCGCATGGAAAGCAATGAACCGCGTGTCGTATTGCTATGCGGAGAAGGACTCTCGTCAGTCGTGATGTATAACAGCCTCGCGGGCGTCGTGAATGTCGAACGGGTAATCATGGAGGCCAGGCCTTCGACGACCCGTTTGATATCGAGAAGGATCACGCGGCTGGGCGTGTTCAGAACCGCGGGCCAGTTGTTATTCGTGGTCGCGAACAAGTTTGCCGCGAAGTTGTCGGCAAAGCGCATCGATCAGCTTTTTCAGCGCTACGCGCTGAATCGCAACGCGATACCGTCGCACTTGGTGTCGAAGGTAAGCAGCATCAACAGTGAGCAGGCAATCGATCTGCTCAGGCAGGCCAAGCCCGATGTGGTGGTTGTCAACGGAACGAGGATTCTGTCGCGGGACGTGCTGGCGTCCGTCGACGTCAGATTCATCAACACGCATATGGGCATTACGCCGAAATATCGCGGCGTGCACGGCGGCTATTGGGCGCTCGCGAATGGCGATCTGGAAAACTGCGGGGTAACCGTTCATTTGGTCGATCAGGGTATCGATACCGGCGGAGTTCTCTATCAGCAAACTATACGCCCGGAGCAGGACGATAACTTCAATACCTATCCTATCCATCAATTGGCGGCTGCCATTCCTCTGATGCGTACCGCTATCAACGACGCCGTTACAAGTCGGGTTACCGTGAGGCCTGGCGTCCTTCCCTCCCGCCTGTGGTATCACCCGACGCTATTCGAATATGTGCGCCATTGGCTGATTAAAGGCGTGAAATAGCGCGGCTTATTTAGTACTACAGCCGTAGATATTTTTTCCTATATTAACTACTGCTTTGTAGAGACGCTATAAATGATATCGCTAAAACGTGGGGACATGAACTGGACGTATTGCATGATGGACTCACCGACCTGTTCAGACGCGCTGATCGACATAGTGAGAGCCGGCAGTTTCGCCTGCGAAAGCAGTCATTCGTAGAGCGATGCGGAACTGCCGCTCAGGATCGCTGCGGTCTTCTGGGGCGAGTAAAAGGCTGCCGTTCGACCTGATCGTGCGCTATACGGGGGTAATGCTGGCCATAGCCGCCGTCCGTCCATGGTCGTGCCAACGGCAGCTTAGGCCGAAAATTGCCTGTAGGCCATCGGGCCATCGGGCGGCTTTCTGTTGCTGACCGGCCGTGCGGCCGTAGGCATGGCCTCTTCCCAAGCCGACTATTGGCGTCCCCGCATCTTTCAACCCGGCAATATGCCCGGATGATACGTCGATGGGCGGATGCCGCGGGGCTTGATCCGACAGCGTAGGGCACGCATTCGATGCGTCGAACCAAGGCAACCCTGATTTACAAACGCACAAAGAATCTCAGGGCGGTGCAGTTGCTGCTCGGCCATAGCAAGATTGAAAGCACAATCAGGTACCTTGGCATCGAAGTCGACGACGCGCTTGAGATTTCGGAGCAGACTGAAATCTAGCGCAACTGGTTCTGGCCGCGCTAAACCATGCTACATCCCGGTTCGTGCGGCCGCTCTCCATCGCCGCGCTCCTTGCGCAAACTCGGCGACTTGTCTTGGCGGTCGCCGCGGCTGGACAACCATCTTAGAGGCCGCTTCGGTCCGGAAATCTGTCGGACAGCCTATGCGTTCGACTCGGCCATTGCTGACGTTGGGCTGGCTGGGTTCTTCGTCGGCAATATGGCGAACTGCTGACGATCGCGGCATCGAGCAACCCGACGGCAGCTTCCTGCATCAGCGAACTCACCCTCCCGACCCGTTGCCGTCATTCGAATCGCCGGCATGGCACCGACCGCTCTCGAAGGGCGGCCGTTCAGTCATGGTTGGTCGGCTGCGGCTTCTTCGCCTTCGCTAAGGAGAGTGGCATTGGTGAGGCAGCTACAAAGAGGCTCGCGCCAAAAAGTGCTGCAAGCCCACGGCCGGCTTGCGCGTTACCTGAGGGGGAGAATGCCCAATCCAGGGCTGAGCAAACGTTGTCGAGAAGGAGACGAATTTTCTCCATGGACTCGCGAACGGCCTCGTTAGTCCAGTTGCCATGAATAGCGCAAAACACCTTGGACAGGTACCGGGCTCGCCTCCACTCCGTCGCGTTTCGTTCTCCATTGGCCTCGAGGCGCTGCAATGCGTAGCATCGGGTGGTCTCCAACAGACTGGACTCGACATGCCCTTGTTCGAGATGTGCGGCGACGAGAGACTTCGTGATCAACGCGCAGATGGCCTCCGTTACGTCGTGAACGGAGAGGTCCTCCGATGCAGCGACAGCTTGAGCATCCTTGAGGGTAAAGGTACCTCGAAGGACACCAAGCCGGCTGAGCACCTTTCGTTCGGTTTCCGAAATAAGGTTATAGCTCCAGTCAAATGAAGCCTCGAGTGTTTGATGATGTGGCAGGGCCGTCCTATGCCCACCTCCTAATATCCGAATAGTCTCGTCGACTTTTTCGGCGAGGACTTCTATTCCAAGAATCGCCGCGCGGGCGGCCGCCAGCTCAATGGCGAGCGGAACGCAGTCAAGCGTGCAACGGACAGCGGGCTTGCTGCTTCGGTGTCGAGCGTCACGGGTCCACGCGCGCCTCCAGCAACTGTTTGCGCCTAACCTCGCCTTGACGCTCGAACATCCAGCCGGGGTACTCGGCCGGCAGGCGGCTCACTTCGTCCAGAGCCGCAAGCTCGTCGGCGCTCAGCGTTACGTTTGTGGCCGCCAGGTTGTCGGCGAGCTGTTCGGGCCGCCTGGCACCGACGATCACGCTGGTAAGCTGCGGTTGGTGCAGCAGCCAGGCCAGCGCCACTTGGGCCACCGAGACGCTATGCGCCTGCGCGATCGGGCGCATAGCGTCGATGCAGTTGTAGGCCCGATCGCGGTTCACCGGCGGGAAATCGAACGTGGTGCGACGGCTGCCTTCCTCGCCTTGCTGCTTGCGCCCGTACTTGCCGCTGAGCAGGCCGCCGGCCAGGGGGCTCCAAACCATCAGGCCGACACCTTCGCTCTTCAGCATCGGGATCAGCTCGCGTTCCAGGTCGCGCCCGGCAACGGTGTAGTACGCCTGCAGCGACTCGAAGCGCGACAGGCCCAGCCGTTCGGCGATGCCCAGCGCCTTGACGATCTGCCAGGCCGCCCAGTTCGACACGCCGACGTAGCGGACATGGCCGTGGCGCACCAACTGGTCGAGCGCGCGCACGGTTTCCTCGATCGGCGTAGCCGGGTCGAAGCCGTGGATCTGGTACAGGTCGATGTGGTCGAGCTGCAGCCGCTTCAGGCTGGCCTTGACGCCGTCGAGGATGTGGCCGCGCGACGCGCCGCGGGAGTTCGGTCCGGGCCCGGTTTCGTTGAAGACCTTGGTCGCGACGACCACGTTCTCGCGTGGCACCTTCAGGTTTTTCAGCGCCTGGCCGGTGATCTGCTCCGACACACCCCCCGCGTAGGCGTCGGCGGTGTCGATGAAGTTAATGCCGGCGTCAATCGCCTGGCCCACAAGGCGTTCGGCGTCGGACTGCTGCAGGTCACCGATCTGGCTCCCGATGGCGCCGCTGCCACCGAAGGTCATGGTGCCCAGGCAAAGTTCGGAGACAAACAGGCCGGTGCGGCCGAGTGTGCGTTGCTTCATGTGAATTTCCTTCGAGAGTTGTCAGGGTGACGCGACTGGTGGGGGCTACCGGACAGGGGTTGCGGAATGCTCCGTGCGAGCACGGTCGCGACCCGTCTTCATGCCCGGCTCACGCCGGGACTGCGACGCACTTCGAGAGTCGGCGACAGCGCCAGCTTCACGATCAGGTCCGACAGGCTGTTCAAGGACACGTCGTGCGCGGAAGAACCCGGGCTTGCCCTAGGGCCGAAACAGTGAAACCGCTGCGGCCTAGTTGACGTGTCTTGACTGCGGGGTCTGCCTGTCGTGAATCGATGACGTGAACTCTAGGCGGAGGGTCACTGATTGACTATACTGCTGGAACGACATGAGCTCATAAGATTGGCTAATCAATGGCACGATACGACGACCTGGCTGCGTTCGCAGCCGTCGTGCGCGTTGGCAGCTTCACACGCGCTGCTGCGCAGATGGGCGTGACGCAGTCCGCGCTGAGTCAGACCGTCCGCGCGCTGGAGCGCAGGCTTGATTTGAAGTTGCTCAACCGAACCACGCGCAGCGTGTCGCCCACCGAGGCGGGGGAGCGGCTCTACTTGACTGTCGGCCCGCGCTTCGCAGAAATAGAAGCCGAGCTGGCGGTGCTGGGCGAGTTGCGCGGGAAGCCGGCCGGTACCGTCCGCATCACTGCGACCGAGCATGCGGTGCGCACGCTGCTCTGGCCCAGGCTGCATCCGTGGCTGCCGCAGTACCCCGACATCAAGGTCGAGATCAGCAGCGACAACCGCTTCATCGACATCGTGGCGGAGCGCTTCGACATCGGTGTGCGTCTGGGCGGCGATGTGGCCAAAGACATGATCGCGATGCGCATTGCGCCGGACATGCGCCTGGTTGTGGTCGGAAGCCCCGACTACTTCGTGCGCTATCCTCGACCCCGTACTCCGCAGGATCTCACCGAGCACGATTGCCTCTGCCTGCGCCTGCCGTCCCACGGCGGGCTGCTGCCGTGGGAGTTCAAGCGGCGCGGCAAGAGCATCCATGTGCACGTCACGGGGCGGCTGGTGTTCAATTCGCGAGAGATGGTCGTCGCGGCGGCGTTGGCCGGGCACGGGTTGGCGTGGGTTCCCGACGATGCCGTCGGCGAGCACATCGCCGCAGGGCACCTCGTCTCGGTTCTGGATGATTGGTCGAAGACTTTCCCCGGCTACCACCTGTACTACGCCAGCCGCAATTCGTCTCCCGCATTGGCCCTGGTTGTCGAAGCCTTGCGTCAAGTGCAGGGGCAGTGACTCAACCGTTTGCTTCGCTCAAACCGCGAAGGACTCAACGGGTCGGCCGCGCGGGTTGAATGCGCTGCATAGCAGTCCTTCGCGGCGCAAGCTTCAGATCGGGAACGGAAATCCGGATTTGCGAGTTGCACGGCCGCTGTTCGGCCCTCTGTGAAGCTTCACATAAGGCCGAATTGTGCGCGTAGCGGGTCCGTCAGGTTCCGGAGGATTGTGTTTGCAAGGACTTCCCCCGAGAGTCAAGATCGGGGGAAGTCCTTGCAAACACAATCAACGCGATAGCGGCCATTCCACTACTTCTACTCGCACCATGCAGCATGAGAAGCTTCCGGCATGTCGCCACGCTCCCAGACCGATGATCGCCGGGCGGGGGTCTCGACGCAAGGCGTGTCCTGCCTACCGGCGACGCCAATTACATATTCGGATAGTTCGCCCCCTCTGACGACGGGACGGATCAGCGGGCCGTAGCCGACGAACCGGTGAGTGAGATCGTGTAGTCGATCCAGCGCGTCAGCGACATCATGGGAGAGATCGCCGCCGCATCGGTAGAGCAGAGCACTGGCATCGAACCGGTGAATCGCTCAGTGTCGCGAATGGACGAAGCGACACAACAAAAGGCGACGCTGCTCGAACAGGCGGTAGCGGCAACGGCGTCGCTTGATGAGCAAGCTGCGCAGCTGCAGACCATGGTCGGCGCGTCCCGTCTGTAGCGTGTCGAGACGATTCTGAAGCGTCGCGTGCCATCCGATTCCATATCTGGAACTGCGGCGTGTATGTCTTAAACCGACCACGCCCTGATTTATGCATTACGCGACCATGCGTGGCGACGATCGTCGGCACGCAGCCCGCCGTTGCCGTTGCTGTCATGTCGTGGAGCGGCGCCAAGCGGCTGCGGCCTCAAGACGAGCTCACACCACCTCTATAGCGCTTTCAAAGCGGGTAACAGCCGATCGAATTCGCGCTTCACTACGCCGTAACATTCGCAAACACGTGCTTCGAGTGCCGGCCTGTCCAGCACCTCGATGTGGCCATGACTATAGCGAATCAAACCCGCATCCTGCAATTTCAGCGCGGCCTCGGTTACACCGGATCGACGAACGCCCAGCATATTGGCGATCAGTTCCTGCGTCATCTTCAGTTCGTTTGAAGAAAGACGGTCGATGCTGAGCAGGAGCCACCTGCACAACTGCTGATCGATCGAATGGTGTCGGTTACACACGGCAGTCTGCGCCATCTGGGTGATCAGCGCCTGCGTGTAGCGGAGCAAAAGGCGCTGGACTGGACCGGCTCGATGAAACTCCTCTTTCAGGATTTGAGCGTCCAGGCGATACGCCTTGCCCGCGCTTTGCACGACCGCCCGACTGGGCGTGGTCTCGCCCCCCATGAAAAGCGCGATACCGATGAGCCCTTCGTTGCCGACGATCGCGATCTCGGCGGACGCACCGTCCTCCATCACATACAGCAGCGACACGATACAGGTGGTCGGGAAATAAACATAATTGAGGCGGTCGCCGGATTCGTAGACGACATTGCCGAGCGGCATATCCACGGCTAACAGGTGTGGCGCGAGACGCTCCCACTCCAGGTCGGGCAACACTGCAAGCAGATGATTTTCGTTTTGGGGCAGATCTTGAGCCATTTCGCACTCTCCGCAGCTCGCCCGGAACCACGCCGCTTTCGCCGACGATTTCCTGACGGGTAAATATGGATAGTAGGAGGGATGCTCCAACACCTTTACCGACTGCGCCGTAGCGCGACTCCATGCGGCAATCTTCGCGCGGCTGAAAGTCTGGCCAATACGTAATGAATTATAAGCCACGTCGAAATCACGGAGCCGGCCCGCGTTTTGGCATGACATCGCGCTACCGCACACCCGGGGGAAACGGATTGCACGAACTTCGAGATCATCGCCTCGTTCGCCTTTGCAAAGTAACCCTCCGGCTGGACGGCAATCGTTCTTTCCACTTATATGCTGCCATAAAAAGCCCGGCCGGATTTGATGATCGGCAGCTTGAGCGGGAACTCACTGCCGTGTGAAAGCTCGAAAATATGCGGCAGCAGGACAGGCGAAATCCCCGAACCATCGTCATTGATTTTGATGACAAGATTGTTTTCTTCGGCAGACACCGTCATTCGTATGTTGCCGTGCATCGCCGTGTATTTCACCGCGTTATGCAGCAGGTTGCCGACGGCCGGCGTCAAACGAACGGGATCGCTTTTAACGCGCCAAGTCCTGTCGGGAATCGATACGGTAAACGCCTGATTTTTCGGGGCTGCAGCCGCTGCCGGGACTTCGCAGATGTCAGCCAGGAGAGTCGCGATCTCAATGTCGACCTTGCTGAGTAGTAGCGCGTCACGATCGACACGGGTCGCATCCATCAAATCTTGCGCCAGCCGTGCGATCCCGTTCACCTGCCGGTCGATCATATCGGTCAAGCGGAGTATCTCCGGGCGTTCGGCCGACGCGTTGCGGATCAACTGACTGGCCATCCACAATGGCGTCAACGGCCCACGCAACTCGCGGGCCACCATTGCCAGGTCTGGTTGCAAATCGGTGGCACTTCGACGCCGCAGTCGGTCGCGCTGGCATCGCCCAGGGCAACAATCGCAGTCGGCCGCGAACAGCTCTCCATTATTACGTCCGTCACGACGAGGCGGTTCAAGGCAAAACCGTCCGCCATCGAAGTGGCAGACGCCAGATGTGCTGACATTTCGATCCCCATTCTGGGCGTTTCGGCGACGAAGAGCGACGAGACGCGCGTATCGGTCTGGTATTCAGGAACAGCAGGCGGTCTTGCAAAAGCACCAGTAACGTGTGGTTCACCAACGCCCGCCTCGCAAGATGTAGGGCCGGCTCAAACAGCATCACAAATGCAGTTCGGTAAGTCGGTACGCTGGCGTTCAGATCAGTGAGAACGACCGGGACATGCGAAAACCCGGTGGGGTGGATAACGTCTGATGATCACGGCGAGCGGCTGCTGCGCGTCGCCCGCACGACCTCGGGAAAGTCGCCCGACGATTCACGCGGATCGTGCGTTTGAACATAGACAGACGTCTGTACGTTGACGTACCGCAATCTCCCGCGCTTGCGCGTAGAGTGGCATCTATCGTCGACCGGCGGGGAAAAACTCATGCTTAGACGAACCTTCAACTGGAGCACACCCGGATCGCTTCTCGCACTGGGTGCAGCGCTCTCAGGCTGCACCACCGCCTCTTCTTCCGATGCGAGCCGCACTGAACAAATGGACAAGCGCCGGACCATCGATGCAGGCGTCGACTCGATGCTCGCACGCCTCTATGACATCGCGAGCGGCTCACGTGAACCGGCCGACAAGGCGCACGGGGTCCTGGTGTTCCCGTCTGTGTTCGACGCCGGCGTCGTGGTCGGCGGTCAATATGGCGAAGGTTCCATGCGCGTCGCGCGGACACACGGTCGGCTACTACAGCACGGCGACCGGTTCGATCGGCTGGCAGTTGGGCGCGCAATCGCGCGCGATCGTATTCCTGTTCATGACCGAGGAGTCGCTCACCGCTTCCGCAGCACAGACGGATGGTCGGCGGCTGGCGATGCGTCCGTGGCCGCGCTGAAAATCGGCCCGAATGGCAATCTCGACACGAGCACCGCTACCGGTCAGGTCAACGCTTTCGTGCTGACCAATCATGGCCTGATGGCGGGGCTTCGCTCGAAGTCACCAAAGTCACGCGGCTCGCGTCGCTTTGAAAACCATACCCGGGGGCGCGGCGTGATGCGCGGCCCCTCTTAACATACTGCGGAGAAACCATGTTGCGAAGCATAAGCGACCTGCACGGCAGCACCGTGCATGCAGTGGACGGTGACATCGGCTCGGTCAACCAGGCCTATTTCGACGACGATTCCTGGGGGGTGCGTTACCTGGTGGTCGAAACAGGCAATTGGCTAAACGACCGGCAAGTTCTGGTTTCGCCGTATTCGGTGAAACACACCGACCCGGGATCGAGCGTCGTGCAAGTGAACCTTTCCCGGCAGCAAGTGCGCGACAGTCCGCTTCTCGACACCCACAAGCCGGTATCGCGGCAGCACGAGATTGAGTATCTGCGCTACTACAGCTATCCGACATATTGGGGCGGTCCGAACCTGTGGGGCATGGGCGCCTACCCAGCCTACGATCCGACAGCGCAGCCGGACGCGCCGCTCGATACACCGCCGCGACCACCCTTGCATACGAACCAACCGCAAGCGGACGTTCATCTGCGCAGTACAAACGAGGTCAAGGGATACCACCTCAAAACAGCGGACGGCAGCATCGGCCACGTCTCCGACTTCATTTACGACGACACCGACTGGGCGATTCGCTACCTGGTCGTGGAGACGCACAACTGGTGGCCAGGTGGCAAAGCCGTGTTGATCGCGATTCACTGGATCGACGTTGTCGACTGGCTCGATTCGACCGTATCCACGGCACTAACACGCGACATCATTAAGAATAGCCCCGCTTATGACGACTCGATACCGGTCGACCGGGATTACGAAGTCATGCTGCACCGGTTTTACGACAAGCACGGCTATTGGTCGGATGCCGATGCCGGCGACCGCGCCGCATTGGAGTGAGGCGCCGCGCAGAACGCAGTGCTCGCCTGATCCGGGCGGTCCCGCATTGGTCGAAAACGACATAAGGTCGGGGGATTTGGCGGCGCTGACGGTGCTTGACGAGCCGCGAGTTTCATTCAGCACAGACGACGACCCGTGTGGTTGTCGTTCAACCAGACGGGCGGCAACATGACAGACAGAATCATCTCAAGCAGGACACACGACGCTCACATCACCGTCAAGGATCATATCGCCGATGGTTGGGTGGCGAGCGTGTGTGTCGTCCCGAAGGGCCTGTCAAAGGGCAATGAAGTTGTCAAACTCGACACGTTCTTCGAACGCGAGGATGTCGCGTGGGAATCGGTTGAGACGCTTGCGCGCGCCGAGCTCAACAATCTGAAATAGCACTGGGCCGCGCATGCATGCCTCACCGAGCACGGCGCAATAGCCTGCATACGTCTCCTCTTTTCAAGGACCATTCGCATGACTCCCTATCGACGGCAAGGTTCAGGCTGCGGCGCTCTGAGCGCACGCAATCCAATGCCGCGACGGCTGTAGCCGTCGGAACAAGTTCCTGGAGGCCGACATGTATAAACGCATTCTTGTAGCGATCGACGGCAGCGAGACGGCCGAACATGCGTTCGACAGCGCGCTGCAACTCGCACGCGATAATGACGCGCAGTTGCAGCCGCTCTATGTCGTCGCCAACCCTCTGATGGCATACGACGCGTTCGGCTACGATCCAACGATCCTGCGCGACGCCTGCGTTGAAGAAGGCAAGCGCCTGATGGCGGATGCACTGGCGAGGATGAGACGCGAGAACGTGGTCGGCGTGCCGCGGATCGCCGACGTCGCGCCGGTTGGCGAAGACATCCCGGAACGGATCCGCATTTCGGCTAACGAATTCAATGCAGACCTGCTAGTGCTTGGTACGCATGGGCGACGGGGTTTCAAGCGTCTGTTCCTGGGCAGCGTCGCCGAACGCGTCGTGCGCAGCGCGAGCCTTCCAGTGTTGCTGGTGCCCAGCCGGCAAGCGCAATCCGCAGTCACGGAAGCGACCAGACGGCGACACGCCGACATCGCCGCTCTGATGTACGAAATGCCCCACAAGTAGCAAAGTCCACGCATCGTGGCGAATCGATACCGTGGGGGACTACTCCCGCGCCAGTGGCGCGCGGAAGCTTGCAAACGACGCTCGTACTGATCCGGCAACCGACACTTCAACGCGTCTTTCCCGTGAATACGCAGTGACCGTCCAGCCACTGCCGTCTGACCTGACCAACAGGTCCATAAAATCTCGCCTATTGAGGATCGAGTCCTTTCTGCAAGAGGGCGCGCGGATCGCATCGTTCAACAAAACTATCAGAGCGCAACGGCGTGTCGGCTGAATACCCGTGGTTCGCCAACAGGCAGGACGACCCGGCCATGCACCTCATTGATCACATCGGCCGCGGACAAGTAGAACGCGAGAGCTGCCGTAACAAGTCCCAAGTAGCCGCCCGCCATGCGCAAGATGACGGAACCGGTCCACTCGCCACCGGCCAGCAAACCGAAAGTGATCCACAATGCCAGAAAGATCGCCTGCAATGCGCGCGGCGAGCGAAACGTGGCCAGCCACATATAGAACGTGAACGTCCCCCAGAGGAACAGATACCAGCCGACGAACGCGGCTGGCACTTTGTCGTGCAGAAACATCACGAAGAGTGCGAACGACCACCAGAAAGCCCCATAACTCAGAAAGGCCGTCGCGCCGAACGTATTGCCGCGCGGCAGCTCCATGATGCCGGCAATGGCCTGCGCAGTCCCGCCGTAAGCGAGCGCGCAAGCGAGCACGAGGCCCATCGACTCGCCCGAAAACCAGCCAGCGTTGATCATGCTCAGCAGCCACGTCGTCAATGCAAAACCAGCGAGACCCAGTGGCGCAGGGTTCGCAAGTGTAGTTCGGATCGGTGCGCTGGCCATGGCCTGCTCCTGAAGATGAATAGCGATCCGGGGACCTCAGCGAGCTTCGCGAAAGATCACCCGAGCTGATCGAGGATTGCCGGATTTTCCAGGGTGGATACGTCCTGTGTGATCTCTTCGCCTGCCGCCAGCGAGCGCAGCAAGCGGCGCATGATCTTGACGGAACGGGTTTTCGGCAAATTTTCGCCGAAGCGGATTTCCTTGGGCTTCGCAATCGGCCCGATCTCCTTGCCCACCCACGCGCGCAGTTCGTTCGCGATTGCAATCGCGTCGTCGCCTGTTGGCCGTTCGCCCTTCAGCACCACGAACGCGACGATGACCTCGCCGGTGGTATCGTCAGCGCGACCGACGACAGCGGCCTCCGCAACCAGCGGATTGGCGACGAGCGCAGACTCGATCTCCATCGTGCCGAGCCGGTGGCCCGATACGTTCAGCACGTCGTCGATACGTCCGGTAATCGTGAAGTAGCCGGTGTCCTCGTCACGCACCGCACCGTCACCAGCGAGATAGAGCTTGCCGCCGAGTTCCTCAGGGAAGTAACTCTTCGTGTAACGGTCCGGATCGCCCCATACGTTGCGCAGCATTGATGGCCACGGACGTTTGATGACGAGAATGCCACCCTGCCCGTTCGGCACATCATGGCCAGTCTCATCGACCACCGCGGCCATGATGCCCGGCAGCGGCAGCGTGCACGAGCCCGGCACGAGCGGCGTGGCGCCCGGCATCGGCGCGATCATGTGGCCGCCCGTTTCGGTTTGCCACCACGTGTCGATGACAGGGCAATGGCTGTGGCCGACGTGCTCGTAGAACCACGTCCACGCAGCCGGGTTGATCGGTTCGCCGACCGTGCCAAGCAGACGCAGCGTCGTCAGGTCGAAACGGTCCGGATGCACCTTCGGATCGGATTCGGCCAACTTGATCAGCGAGCGGATCGCGGTTGGCGCGGTGTAGAACACCGTCACGCGGTGTTTCGCGATCATCTGCCAGAAGCGGCCGGCGTTCGGATAGGTCGGCACGCCTTCGAACACCACCTGAGTCGCGCCGATCGCCATCGGACCATACGCGATATGGCCTCGAAGATCACGGCGACATGATCGCCGTTACCTGCTTCAACATGGCGGTCGAGGCAGTTATACGATGCATTCAGCGTACCGTCTCTGAACCATTCATAGAACGGTGCATGCGATTCGTCGAGAACCGAAGAGAACGGCGTTTTCCATTGCAGTGTTTCGCGCGCGAGACGAGCCCAAAATCCTGGGTAATCGCGCTCTGCCTCGGCGACTAGCGCGCGATAGGCATCCATACCGGAGATAGCGGCGTAAGCCGCCACGCTGGCGTGCGGGAGGAACGCCTGCGGCTCCTCCAGAATTGAATCGGTAGTTGACATTTCGTGTCTCTCGCACGCTTTCCCGCGTGCTCTATGGATGTGCTTCGGCTAATCGTTGCAGTGCTTCGGCGCAACGTGCGACCATGCGCGTGATTTGACCACACATAGGATTGCCAGGTAAATTCAATATTGTTGCGCAGCGCGATTACCGCGAGCCCCGCCGCGCCGGGCATGGCTAAGCAATCCACGAGATCGGATGAATCTCGCGACGGCCGCTCCGGGCACATTTCGGGGATGGGGGGACAAGTCGGTCAGAAACGCCCGCTCACGCGAAACTATTTCGGTCGCTGCGATTGGCAAACACAGCAGGCTTACGACGACGGTGCGCGTGTGGCGGCGGGAAGTCGGTACGGTGGCGTACCGGCCCGTAAGATTATCGGCTGCCCAGCGTCTCAGGAAAGCAATCACCAAAGGAGTGTGAGTGTCAGTCGGTCTTTGTCGCACGAACCCTCATTCCACAACGTGGTCCTCGCGGTCGATCTCGCCGGCGGCGTGTCCCCAGATCTCCTCGTCACGCCCTTCCGGTGTACCTTCGCGCTCCCAGATTTCTCGGGCCCTTCGCAAGATTCGGGCTTCTCTCTCCGAAGTCGGCTCGCGTTCTTCGACTGTTGCACCTTGTGCATCGACATGAACGCTGATGACGTCGTATCCGTTCGCGAGCTGTTGCCAGGATTTGACCTCTTTCATTTCTTCAAACTGACGAGTGGCCGTCGCAATTGCCTGTTCCTTTGTGCCTTGGGCCACTGCAATACGCATCAACTCGCTGTGATGCGGATGCCCCTGGTGATCAAAAAACGTCTTGTAAAAGATCACCTCGTAAGGTCGGCGCTCGGAGGCGCCACCGCTTAACCTGGTCATCGACACGATACCGGCGAGATGTTTATCGACACGATCGAGAACGGCCAGACGCTGCACGTGGCTCTCCAGCATGATCCTCGCGGCTTCTTCAGTCGTATCGTCGTCAAAGCAAAACAGGATCTCGGCCGACATCGCTTCGCGTACTGTCATCTCACCGACATTGCGTCCATCGGCGACACCGCGCATCGTGATATCGCGGTCCGTGATCATTCCGATAACGCGGTCGTGCTGGCATACCGGCAATGCGCCTATATTTTCTTTCTTCAGCCTCCGGGCTGCAGCATCGAGAGTTTCCTCCGCCTGCACGGAGACCGGCTCGCTCATTACGTCTCTGATTAGCACGACATTGCTCCTCGTACGGATTTCTGTAATGGAAATGCCCGCTCAACGCGGTAAGCAGCGGATCTCGGATCGGGGAGGATGCGGCTGAAAGCGTGATAAAGGCGCCGTCCTGGCACCTTGTGATTCAGTGTACGCCTAGCCTGGTGAGAATGCGTATCACGGGGCAAAGAAAACCGGCGCACGCTGAATCGCTAGAACCACCGTGTTGCAATGATTGCGACCGTCGCTTTCTAGGCCCCCTCGCTAGCGAGCGTCTGACGAGTCGTAGGTGTGTGCACTGTCCGCGCAGGCGTTCAAGAGCGGGATCGTCTGTTGCAGGCTGGATTCGGTCCCCCATAAGCTTCACTAGCTTCGCTATCGCTTGCACTCCACGCTCAGACAAGAAAAGACGGTGGGCCACCCATAGGGTATACAGTTAGAAGACCGGCCGCCTCAGTTCCATTGACGGTATGGCATATACCCGACCTGGCGGGTCCACGATCGACGGTCGCTGGACAAATAAAGAAGAAAGAGCAGCTAGACCGCCAAAAATGCTTTGGGGGGTGGGGTCGACCATGACATTGCTCCGAAAATTCGTCTCATCTTCTGTGTAGGCCTCTTATAGCGAAAGAGCCTCAACTCCCGATTGCGCAATCGCTGATGATGGCGACTGGCTAGCAGCGTCATGTAACCGAGACACGAGCGATCGAATGTCGAGGATTCGAAATTCACGTTCAGTTAGTGCGCACATTGAAGGATATGTTCGATGTCTGGTTTTCGTATCGATGGCTTCATCAAAAGCTCCGTCGCTGGGGCTTACCTCGTTGCCGAATCGCCGCCAGGCCACTATCGACGGAATTCCTGGCCCGGTTGAGCAAACACAAACTCCAGCAGCGTCGTCCGTCACTGTAAGCGCCTTACGCGCTCCGTGGGGCCCGAGCGACCGGAGATCGAGTCAGAACACGCCCCCTCGCCTGAGCGATTCCCTCTATAAGTAAGTGGTTTCGACCTTTCCTCGATATGGCGTTGCAATGGCACAAGAAAGTCATTGCGTATTCGTACGCGAAGCGTCTAATGAAACATACACGCGGACTCAGTCAGTTGTCGGTTGTACACCCAACATCCCTGGCGTGGCGTTGCACAGAGAGCGTCTGTCGGCGCTCCACTCCAAGGAGCAGGTCATGCAATATCCGCTGTATGTCCACCGGA
>NZ_JARESU010000166.1:0-15524 GCF_046027075.1 Paraburkholderia sp. RL18-085-BIA-A
TCTAATGTCTCATGTCCGCTTTCCGTACGTCGCGCCTCTATCGATCCCATCAATCAAACGGCGTGCGAAAACTTCATTTTAAAACACGGACTACAGTACCTATACTCAAGTTCATGAAGCACAACACGGTTGATAGGATTGCCTTTGACATCCTGCACCGACCGTCGTCGAGAGGTCGGTCGGTCCCGGGCTTGGCGTGGCCCAGAGCGAAATGGCTGGAGAACTATTTCATTCTCGCTGCGGATACAGATTAATTGCCCTTGTGTCAATCGTTGAAGTTCTCGTCAATGGAACCGAGTACGTGTTTGCTCACGAAACCAACTTCGCGGAACAGATATCATGAAAATCGGAAAAGAAACAATCCCACGGACCGCTATTTCATCGTCGAATGCGGAGACTATCGTCGTCCGCGGGAAAAACTTGTCGCGTGATCTTATCGGCAAAATATCCTTCACGGACTACTTTCATCTTCTTGTGACTGGACGTCCTGCGACACCAGCAGCGACCGCAATACTCAACGCAACGCTTGTTGCTATCGCGGAACATGGACTCGTTCCCAGCGTACAGGCGAGTCGCATGACACTCGCGGCGGCACCGGACGCACTTCAAGGGGCCGTTGCAGCGGGGATCCTTGGGTGTGGATCCGTCATCTTGGGTGCGTCCGAAGCCGCTGGGCGTCTATTCTGCGAAGTTCAACAGAGAACAAAGGGCGGTGCTTGCTACACAGCCGCGGCGACAGAAATTGTGGCGGAATATCGTGCTGCGAAGCGTGCAGTGCCAGGCTATGGTCACCCCTTGCACAAGGAACGTGACGCTCGCGTCGATGCTCTCTTCGACGTTGCAAAGGAGGTCGGCATAGATTTGACCTATGTCCGAATTGCCGAAGCGATCGAACGAGTCATCCCCGACACGCTAGGGAAGACTCTTATGCTCAATGTTTCCGCAGCGATCCCGGCGGTCCTTCTAGCGGCCGGATTTCCGCTACGTGCCCTTAAGGGTGTGCCAATACTTGCGCGTACGGCGGGACTCATAGGGCATCTTACAGAGGAGTTTGAAATGCCTATCGGTTTTGCTCTTTCCTACCAGGCTGTGCGCGAGATCCAGTATATAGGGGATATACCGGCAGGCTTCGCTCCCAACGATTGACGAAAGTCCTTCCGAAAAAGCGCGAACATCGCGGCGCAATTTAAGCTACGCCGATGGTATGTGGCACCTTTGTAAGAAAGTGCGTTGCGCAAGACATTCACAGTCGTTCGCGCTTCCAATGCAACGCAAACAACCAGCCACATTTCGATAAATGGCTGACTCGAAATTAGCAAAACAGGCGTGGTCTTGTGTGAGACCGGGCCTGCTCGGAGTATTGAAACCATGACAAAAGTTCTTAGCGGACTCCGCGTACTTGAACAGGGGACATTTATTACCGGCCCGGCAGCAGGCATGTTGCTAGGCGATCTGGGTGCCGACGTCATCAAGATCGAACAACCCAAGACGGGCGATCCGTTTCGAGCGTTTAAGGGAGGCCTCTACAGCCCTCACTATCAGACTTACAACCGAAACAAGCGAAGCGTCACGCTCAACACCAAGGAACCCGTCGATCTGGAACTGTTCGACGAACTCATCCGTAGTGCAGACGTGTACATCCAGAACTTTCGTCCGGGGGCTGCTGATCGCCTGAACGCAGGCGCGGAGCGACTTCAGAAGATAAATCCTCGGTTGATCTATTGCTCGATCAGTGGCTTTGGTCCTACGGGGCCAGCCGCCGCACGTCCCGCTTATGATTCCGTGGCGCAGGCAGCAAGCGGGTTCCTTGGATTATTGATCAACCCAGAGAATCCTCGCGTTGTAGGCCCTGCGATCGCCGACTCACTAACGGGATTTTATGCGGCATACGGAATTCTCGGTGCGCTTCACGAACGGACAATCACTGGACGCGGGCGGAAGGTCGAAGTATCGATGCTTGAGGCGATGACTCACTTCAACCTTGACGCATTCACGCACTACTATGTGGCCGGGGAAGTGATGGGTCCTTACTCTCGACCGAGCGTCTCGCAATCCTACGTAATGAAATGCCATGACGGAAAGTGGATTGCGCTCCACATGTCCTCACCAGACAAATTCTGGCAAGGTCTCGCGCGCGCGATCGAGCACCCAGAGCTTTTTGAAGATCCCCGCTTTTCAGACCGTAACGGTCGTATAGAACACCAGAGCGAGCTTATACAGATTCTGTCGAGCATTTTCTCGACTCGGGCCCGGGCGGAATGGTGTGCACGGCTGGAGAGAGAAGATGTTCCGCATGCTCCAATGTACGACACTAGTGAGGCTCTCGAAGATCCCCAGGCAAAGCATCTTGAGCTTCTGATTTCAACGCAGCACCCCAAGATGGGGGAATTCCGCACTGTTCGCCCTCCTGTCAGTTTCGATGGTGAGCGGACAAAGGAGATCGCTGCCCCGCCATTGCTCGGTGAGCACAACGATGAAGTGCTCGGTCCCTTACGGGCAGCTCTTGAGAAAACGAGTCCTACCAACATCGCAGGCTCGCGACGTTTCGACGGATGAACGTCAGGCGAGATCCACACTTTGCGATCAGCGTAGACGCATTGCGGACCCAATCATGCGCGATTACGACGGGCGGGTGATTGTGTCCGGCGGTACATCGTGTACGTTACCCCGCTGCGGAAGAGACGGTGCAATTTTCTGCGTAACGAGGAGTTCCAGCTTGATCGATGAGAGGTTGCCTCATATGGGACCTCAGTTCACGTCTTCTTTCACCATTTGACGCATTGCTCCCATGAACCGCTTGCAGCCAATTTCTCGCTATCACCAAGTTCGTCGGGCCGAACAGACTGAACGGCTGCGGCGTGTTTTTGGCCAAGACCTCATAGCGCATCTTCTTGCGCTTGACGGCGAGGCTCCGATTCACCGCCTTGTCCTTTATCTCGTCGCGTTTTTTCACGCGCATCTAGCCTGCATTGCCGAACGCGTCTTCCTCGTGGCCGTACAGCAGAACGCGGGCTCACGACAGGTCCGACACGTTGGCGGTCGTGCCTGCCACGCCTTGAATCAGTTCCCAAGCGGCGTCGACACCGAGGTGCGCCTTCATGCCAAAGTGCCATTCGCTGTCTATCTTCGTCTGATGCATTTCCGCATGGCGGCGCTTCTCGGCAATCGTGGTCGACGACGGCGCTTCGGTGATTGTGGCGGCCAGCAGTGTGCATTCCTTCATTATCAAACCGCGCTCGCATAGCCAAATGCCGATCTCACAGAAGACCCTCCGCGTCGGATCGTGCTCGACCGTAAGAGGTGGACTTTTTTAGCAGCGTAGTCGCGTCCAGTAAGTTTCCGGACCCGGCTGCGATGTCCGATGAACCGGATAGAACAGTGTTTCCATAGCGGCGACACATGAACTGGTTATCGCCGGCAATGTCTCCGGTGCGGATGACTCCAGAGTGACAAGCAAAGACAGCGATATTGTCTTGTCCGAATTGTAGGAAAGCGCCTCCTCAAATTAGCGCCGCTGTATTCGGCGCATTCTGATTAACGTGGCGCGACGGATTACGCCGCGCGTCCATTGTCATGAGCGAACAACGCCCGAATCACTGCTCAGGACAAAAGCAAATCGACGGTTCGCTTGAATCGGAGACGTCAATAGAACTCACGTGTCGTTGTCATTGCCGTTGTAATCGCGCAGATACACGAAATCCAACTGGCAGCGAGGAGACATACATGCGAGACAAAGGTGTAAATCGAAAACGCAGCCGACGTTGTGAATGCGTGGATGGCGAGAACTCTCGACTGCAAAGCGCGAAAAGTGGCTAATTGATCAACACGTCGTGCTCGGCAATTCTGCGTAGAAGGACAAGGCCCCACAAATCGCATTGACGGGGGCTTGCTGTCCGAACGTTGCATTGCCCCTTTTGCGGTCGGCCGGAAAATACCTTGCCAATTTGCCAACTTCTCACATTCGAGGCCTCAACCGATGCCTAGGTACGCATTCATCTATATGCGCTCGATGGGCAGGACTCGGTGTGAATTTCGGGCACCGGAGGCTATTAAGGAAATTCGCAGTTCACTCATGCACACATGGAGGTAAAGGTCCGGTGGTAGTTCGTAGGGCTATTACTCGAATCACGGAAACACTTACGCGGCGAGTAAACCGGCAAGGCCCGTCTCAGATGACGGCAGTATGCCATGCCATATCCCGTTACACCAATTATACAACACCTGCGCCAATTATATGGTTGCAAGGTGAGGAGACGTCGATGAAACGGCAATCTAGGAGATATTTAAGCGCTCTCGTAACAGTAACAGGACTTTTCACAGTCAGTTTGGTTCAGGCACAAAGTAGTGTCACAATTTATGGCGTCGTTGATGGCGGATTGCTATATACGAGCAAGACGAGCAATCCACAGACCGGTATAAACTCAGGCCGGCAGGTTTCGATTATTGATGGTGGATCGTCATACTCGCATTTTGGATTGATCGGAACGGAGGATCTGGGCGGTGGCGTGACCGCGAAATTCAAACTCGAGAGCGCGTTTAGCATTGCAAATGGTGGACTTGCACATTGCAATGGAAATCTTTTTGGATGTGAGGCGTGGGTTTCGATCGCGAGTGATCTAGGAGAAGCAAAAATGGGTCTCCAGTTTTCCCCCTTCTTTCTCGCCGTCTATGAAACTGACCCTCGAGGGCTTTCCTTCTTCGGGAGTGGCGGCGTCAATTTTGCGGACAATCTGTTTGGAACAAGTATCTACAGCCCGAGTGCGATCTCTTATTCCACCCCGAAGCTATGGGGCGTGACTTCGAAACTTATGTACACATTCGGAGGGCAAGCCGGTAATTCCCGTGCCGGGCGGCAATTTTCCGCGAGCGTGAAATATGAATACAATGGGCTCTTAGTAAACGCGGCGGTATTCGATGGCAATGCGGGGGGGGCAAACCAAACGGCGGTGCCAAGTAACCTAGCGGCGGAGGCGCGTACTCTCGGCGTCGCTTACGCCATTGGAACCGTGACGGCAACGGCCTCGTTTGTCAATTACAAAGTATCCGGATCCTTCAACAATAACGTTTACGGAGCCGGTGCCGGGTGGTATGTGCGACCGGATCTTCACATTGACTGCGGCATCTGGATAACGAGTGACCGTAATCACACGGCAAATCATTCGCTTCTTGCCGCTCTCGGTGCGAACTATCTCGTGTCAAAGCGAACGGCCTTCTACGTGCAGATCGGGTCGGTGACCAATCATGGCGCGATGAATACGGGGCTTTCAGTTGACGGTGCGTTTTTTAGTCCGCAGGGCACCACTGTTGGCGCCACGATCGGCATGCGGCATTCGTTCTAGATAGAGGGATTCGGTCCCTAGGCCTGCGTGCTCTACCGGAATTCAATGAGCTCAGGTTAACGCTGCCCGATTCTCTTGCGCGAGACCCATTTCCCGGGTATCTCTTTCTTCCGCAGACCACTCTGGCCTAGGTTAGTACTGCGAATCTACTGCATCTCGCAAAGCGCGTGCAGCGTTGTCTGGCCAACGGCGTTGCGAGGTGTACAGAGATACATGTCCGCTAGCGGAAATTTTCAAGACAGGCGTCGCCTCAACAAATGAATTTCAGGCGGCCTTTCTCTCCTGATTATGGCGTTGTGGGGCAACACCCTGGTTATCGATGCGATCCGGGTTCAGGTGCACAGCATCTACGCGCTGCCAGTTGCGCGTGCTGCCTTTCCATCGGGGCGGATTACGCGGCCGAGCGCTCTCGTAGATCGCCGCCCGTCGATGCAGAATGTCGTGATCGAGGTTGGCATGACGCTGGGCCGGCGTCACGAACCGGATTGCGCTGTGAGATGTTCATGGTTGTACCGGCGCACTAGTGTGTCCACCCCCAGGCGCGCGCGGCAAACAGTTATCGAACGCCTTGAGCGGGTAAGCGGGCCGGTACTTCAGGGTCTTGAACAGTGACTCGGAATAAGGTTTGTCGTTGCGCACGCCCGGGTGACTCAACGATGGCATTACACCCCGCTCCTGGAGGGTGGCGAGCATCGTCGCGCCTTTCATCGGGCCCAGAATCAGCTGGTCGGGTTGTATCGATTCGCGTGCGCAGAGGTCCCTGAGGACGTCGCTGACCAGCACGCTGCTTCCCTGGGCATAGACTCGCCAGCCGACGAACTTGCGGCTGTACACCGTTCGAAGCAGAGATTCCATCCGCCGCCCCATACCGGCCGCGCGCGCTGGAAGCGGTGGGTCGATCCCCATGTCGCGCGTCTGCCCATCCGCGCCATTGCTAGCTCTACGCCATGTTGAGCGCAGCAAATACCTTGCGTGCGGCGAACAGCGTATTGAGCGCTGAGGGGAAACCTGCATAAAGCGCCATCTGCATGAACACTTCACCCGACGTTCAACGCAGCTTCGATATGGATTTTCAGCTGTGGCTGCGCCTTGCCGAGCGCGCCAACGCCGCGATCGCCCCGATATCGCGGGCGCGCAGATCGAGCTGCGACCGGCTGTAAATGTTGCCAAAGCCGAACCTGGCGCGATTGGCGCGAGCGCGGTGCGAGTCCTGCTCCCGTCGTTGCGTTAAGAGACATGTCGGCCCGAACACTTCGCGGCGTTCTCGTACCAATGAATCTTGTCAATGATCGCAGAGTTTCGTCTGCAGCTCGGGAATGCGCTCAAGCACCGCGTCGCGACGCGACGCGACGCGACCAATTTGCGCCACTCTTCGATGGTCGCGTCTCCCTGCGCGCGTAGCTGCGCGAATGCCCGCATGCCGGGAATCGGCATCCCGGTTGCCCTCAGGCGCATCACGAACTGAAGCCAGTCAAGCCGTTCAACCGCCATTCGATTCGTGTAGGTGAACACCGCTTCATCGGCGAAAGCGATGCAGTAAATTCGTTCCTTCCGAGTGCGCTAGGCTCTGTTCACATTTTCACCAATGGCCCAAGAGCACAGGCAAGCGACGCGAACGTGAGGTAGTTGTCAGAGCTTGTGGTAACGAGTAGAGACTCGACAAAAAATCCTTGATACGGTTGAAGAAGCGCTCCATCACAATGCGTGTGCGGTACAGCATCGTCGTGATAGGCGCGATCCGCAGCGGCCTGGCTACGCTTCGTCACGTTTCGAGCGCGTACGCCATTGCGCCGGCGTCATGCCAACGTGGCGCTTGAACGCGCGCTGAAACGCGGCATCGGATTGGTACCCCACGGCTTCGCCGATCTCGGCCACCGAGAGCCGCGTTTGCGCGAGCTTGCGTCCCGAGAGCGCCATGCGGATTTCCGTGAGCACGTCACTTGCCGAGCGGCCGATCGCGTCCTCGAAATGGCGGACGAATGTCACGCGCGACATGTGGCAGAGCGCGGCGAGCTCCGGCAGCGTCCATGGCTTCTCAGGCTCATCGAACATCGCAGCGATAGCCGGTTGCAGGCGCGGGCGCTGCGCGAGCGCGAGCAGTCCGCGCGGCGCTTCGGATTCGCTCGCACAGCGCAGCGTCAGCGCGAACAGAGCGCCCGAGAGCTGGTTCACGACCATTTCGTAACCGGGACGCTGCTCGAACGCCTCCTCACGCATCAGCTCGATGAGTCGCGCAAGCCGGCTTGCGGCGAAGGCGGCATCGCGCGCTTCGCCGTCCTTGTGGGCGACACTGCTGACGAGTAGACGTTCCGGCAGATGGTCGCGTAGCAACTGCTGTGGCACGGTGGGCAACAAAAACCGTCCGCACAGTATGTCGGCGCCCTCGCGCGTGCTGTTGTTGGTCGCTATCGTCAAACCGTCCACGTGCTCTTTGCGTGCCGCGCGGGCGGGCTTGCCGCTGCCGTCGTGCAACGCATGCGCGCTGCCGGCCGGGAACAGCACGATGTCGCCTGCCCTCATGCGCAGCGCGGGTTCGCTTCGTCCTTTACTGCCCACCTCGACGACGGCCTCGCCGCGCAACAGCACGTGATACCGAATCTCCCACTCGCCCGCCGGAGGCTCGTCGAGGCGCCACGGCGAGCCCAGGTGGCAGCGCACGTCGAGGTGCCCGGCAACGGGCATCAGTGAAAGCAGTCGGTCGAGTAGTTCCATGTGAGACGTTGGAGCATGCATTTGCGGTATTTTGACATTAAAATGATCGATCTGCGCACCTACAATGACGTCCATGCCATACGACATGGCTAACCTGTTCAACCGAGGAACGCATCATGACCCGTCTTACCACAATCCGTCCCGAAGACGCGACCGGCGCCACCGCCGAAGTGTTCGCGAAGATAAAAAAGGCTGCCGGCAAGGTGCCGAACGCGTACGTCATGATCGGCACGCACAGCCCCGAAGCGCTTTCCGCCGTGCTCGCGTTCGACGCCGCGGTCGCGGCGAGCACGCTCAGCAAGCCCGATGTTGAAGTCATCAAGCTCGTGGTCAGCGAGCACGCTGGCTGTGACTACTGTGTCGCTGCGCACACGCTGATGGGTAAGCTCGCAGGCCTGTCGGGCGAGCAGCTGAAGCAGGCCCGCTCGGGCGTGGCGACCGGCGACGCAACGCGCGACGCGCTGGTGACTTACGTGAGCACGCTGGTCGGCACGCGCGGTACGGTGCCCGCCGAAGCCGTGGACGCGATCCGCGCTGCGGGCTATACGGAACGCCAGATCATTGAGATCAATCTGGCGATCGCGTCGATCACGTTCACGAATCTTGTCAATCGCGTGAACGATACGACGGTCGACTTCCCGGCTGTCGGCTAAAGCCACGCTGAATCTAACTTGAGCCCATTTGGAAGCACTACCTGGTAAGCGCAGGCGCGAGCCACAGCGTTACTAACTGTGCCCAATTAGTCCCGGGGGCCACGCTATAGGCGCCCCCTTTTTATTCATGTCTCTAAAAAAAGAGACCACATCGTTATTACGTAGGAATACGAAATGCGTAGATTAACTTTGATTGCACTTTCAATCGCCATCGTTGCAACAGCAGGCACTTCCGGCCTCGCTTTTGCTCAAGAAAAGACGCGTGCGGAAGTGCGACAGGAACTCATTCAAGCCGAAAACAACGGCCTTCGTTTTGTCTCAGACGCCTCCTACCCAGAGGTCGCACCGGCTTTTGAAGACCAAGCCGCGTCACTGAAGGCGGACAACGATAGCGGAATAGATGCAGCGGCAACAGGAGCGAGTCCCGCAGGAAAAGCCACCGCCACTGCGCCTGACACAGCTGGCTCAGTTTGCGTCGGACCCGTCAGCTTCTGCGCACCGTATTCCGGTGGCTGACTTTAGCCGTCCGGTTCGGGTCTTCTTGTTCCCTGGCGCGAGCACAGGGATCGGTGTGTCATCCGCATGCAGCTTCGTGCCAGCCATCACATCACGGCGCAACGCCTCCACCAGCGGATCGACCAGGGTCTCGCACATGCCGACCTATCGGCCCACGCTCGCAGGGTCCAGCGTGACCTTGTCACGTGCCGCAATCACCGACTGCGGGTACAGCGGCTCGTGATCCGCGTATTTGGCCACCAGAACGTCGGCAAACTGGCTCGGGTGTGCGATACCGCGCTCGATCGGCAGGCTCGGCGTCGGGGGCTGCACGGCGACGACAGCGGGCGCAGACCTTCTTGCGCCGGATGGTACGCTTGACTGAACGCTGCCGCGATGCGGGCCAAGCTGTTCGGAGACGTCCTCGCCCAGCGGTTGCATCTGTGTTTCACACCACGGCCAGGAGTGTAGGTAAACAGCCGGATGGGCGGTCCGCAGCCATTCGTCTTGCCGACGTTGCCCGAGAAGTTGATTACAGCGACCCGCATCTGACAATACGGCTATGTCCGATATTAAGTGAGGATACCAAAGTGATTGACCGTGAGCCGCACGATGCGCGGTACCGACGGCGCCGTTTGCGAACGTGGTCCCATCATCGAGGACTTCGTACTGCCGAGAAACCTCACGACTGCCGGATTCGTCGAAATTGTTCAATGCGCCTGAAACGGGAGCGTGAATACCTGCGCCGAGTCCAGTAAGCCCTGTGCCTGTTCCTTCAACGTCTTCGCCGCAGCGGCGGACTGCTGCACCAGCGTCACGTTTTGCTGCGTGTTTTGCTCAAGATTCCCGATCACGTCACGTACTTCGCCAATCTGCTGCGTCTGCGCACGGCAGGCCTGGTGCATCGCTTCCATGATGTGCGTGACGCGCTGCGATGCTTCGACGATGTTGGAGATCGTCGTGCCGGCCGCATCGACCTGCCGCTCCCCCTCGCTAATCCGCGCGCTGCTCGCGCCGATAAGTTCCGTGATTTCCCTCGCGGCAGCTGCGCTGCGCTGTGCGAGCATGCGTACCTCGCTGGCGACGACCGCGAAGCCGCGCCCCTCTGCACCAGCCCGCGCTGCTTCTACTGCTGCATTCAATGCCAGCAAATTAGTCTGGAATGCGATCGAATCGATGACGGCGATGATGTCCTCGATGCGGTTCGACGATTCGCTGATTGCGCGCATCGTGTTCACAACCTGACCAACCACGGTGCCACCCTGTGCTGAGGTAGCCGAAGCACGCTTTGCCAGTTCGTCGGCGTTGCCCGCGCTTTGGGCATTGGCTGCCACGCTGGAGTCAAACTCCTCGAGCGCGCCGCTGGCCTGTTCGAGCGCGGCAGCCTGCCGCTCGGTGCGCGTACTCAGGTCGGCGTTACCCAGCGCGATTTGCTCCGTGGCAGCCGCGACGCCCTGAGCGGCGTCGCGCATCTGGGTGACGATTTCGGCGAGCCTTTGCTGCATGCGCGCCATCGCGGCGATCACGCTCGACGTATCGCCACGCCGCAATTCGATTCGGCGCGCGAGGTTGCCCGCGCGGATCGACTCGGCCAGCTCTACCACATCGCCCGGCTCAGCCCCGAGGGCTAGGGTGATGTTGCGCACAGTCGCATAGACGATGGCTATGCCAACCCCACATGCGAGCAGCGTCAGCATGCCCATCAACCAGCGAAAATCAGTGCTGATCTTGCGCGCCTCGGCGCTTTCCTGCCGGTTGAGGTGCTCCTGATAGTCGATCAGCGCGTTGACCCCGGCAAGCCATTCGACAAGCGCGGGACGCGCATCATCGAGCAGGATCTTACGCGCGCCCTCGACGTCGCCCGCTTGCTGCAAGCTGATGACCTGCTGGATCAGCGGCAGGCTTTGCTCCCGCGCGGCGTTGACCCGTGCATAGATCGTCCGTTCCTCGGCTGTGATGTCGGTACGTTCGGCATAGATCCTGGTGAGCGGGCCAGCCGATTCTTCGTACTGGGTCGCGAGCGCATGAATGTGATCGATGACCGAAGGAAGTTCAGCTGCAGATACAAGCGTCACGTCACGCAACGCGATGGAGCGGTCGTGGACACTTCCGCGAAAGTTAATCGCGTAACGTTCCTTTACGCCGTTTACGTCGATGATGTCGTCGAGCCGCGCTCGAACCTTCTCGACCTGGCTGATCGCGATTACGGTGAGCGCGACGAGCGCAATGAGAACCACGCCGAACCCTGCGATCAACCGCGCCCGAATGCTCAATGTCTTGCTGTTTGTGTTCATGGGGTTCCCCGTTTGCTGATGTAGCCTTGACTTGTGTGGGCCGTTGCGGGCGAAGGCAACGCGGCGCGCCGCTTCTGTTTCTTGAGCCAATAGTAACTGCAAAATCCGTTTGATAGCATGCGGTTATTTAGAAAGTAATTCGATCTACGATAGCTATAGAAAACCCCAGATATACTGCAGGTCCCCACCGTTGCGTTGTCGCTCGAACAGGAATTCCGGATCTTTGTCGGATCGTTCGTACCGGTGCCCGTTATCAGCCGTTCGCCCTCTCA
Source organism: Paraburkholderia sp. RL18-085-BIA-A (assembly GCF_046027075.1). Lineage (NCBI taxonomy): Bacteria > Pseudomonadati > Pseudomonadota > Betaproteobacteria > Burkholderiales > Burkholderiaceae > Paraburkholderia > Paraburkholderia sp. RL18-085-BIA-A. The sequence continues at coordinate 11,766 of NZ_JARESU010000166.1, forward strand.
TCGCGCAAACGGCATCGTCCGAGGTACAACAGTCGTCTTTTTATACGGCGGCGGCAGGTGTTCGGCTCTCGCGGTCGTTCCAGATTCTCTTGCGGTGCCACGCGATCAGACCTTCAGCGTAGGACAGACTCGACGGCCTCCGAGCTTCCCATCAGTGATGCACCCGGATAATGCGCTCATGCATCGAACCAATGAAGAAGTTCGCACGCACCTTGCGCGCCCATCGCGAACTGATCCTCAACTACTTTCATCCGCGAAAGCAATTCTCCAGCGGAATCGTCGAGGGTTTGAACAACCAGGCCACCCGTTTCAATCAGCCGGTTTTTGATGGACACCGCGTAGTTTGCCCGGCGAGGTCCCGAAGCGTCGCCTGAAGGCCCGCGCGAAGGCGCTTTCGGAGTCGTAACCGGCCGCCATGGCGACCTCGATTAGCCGTGCATTCGTGGCGGTGAGGCTTTGCCGAGCCAACCCCAGACGCAATTCGGTAAGAAAGGCGAGCGGTGCCATGCCGGCTGCCTTCTGGAAGGTGCGCACCAAGGTGGCCCTCGAGACGTGCGACTCCGCGGCAAGCTCCTCCAACGTCCAGCCATGCGCCGGGTCGTTCAACATTGCATTGACGGCCCGGGAAGAAGCTGGCGTGGCGAGCAGCTTTATCAGATCGCTGGCAGATTCCGCCTGCTCGAAATGAGCGCGGAGCATGATTACGAAAAGCGCGCTCGCCAGATCGGTCGCGACGGCCGCCGCTCCCGGACGGGCACCCTCCAGTTCCTCATCGATCATCTGCACCAGCATTCGCAGGTGGCCAAGCAACTGCTCCGTGCCCAGGCTTAGAAGCATCATCTTGGGCAGCGCGGCGATGACGAGGCTGTTGGGAACTTCTAGAAAGTGCAGCCGGCCGCAGATCAATTCGGTGTCGCTCTCGTCATCGGTGTTGGTCTTGACCGTGATTGCGTCGTTGCATTCGATCCGGATCGGCACACCCGGGCTCCGGCCACGGCGGTTCGAGCGCACGACGTGGGCATCGCCATGCGGGAGCAGCAGCAGGTTGCCCGCCTCCAGCGGGAAGCACTTCCCACCCTGCAGTTCAAGGCGGCAGCTACCCTTGGTCACAATATGAAACTGAGCCCAGCCCGGAGATTCCGCTTCGTGCACGGTCTTCCATTGCGAGGTGAACCGGCACACCTCCTGAACTTCCGGCCGCACTCGCAGCAGCGGCGCGATGGCACTCAACGAGTCGCGGGCGGGCGGTGAACCACGGTGCGCACCGTCCTGCTCATTGAGCCGGTCGGCATCCGAATTGCGCGTCGAGAACATAAGCCATTTCCTTTTGATATCCACTATGTGTGTCACCTACACCCAACGAGAGATCTACATGCACATGCACGACTGGAACCATTATCGCAAGCAACTCGTCGCTGGCGTCGGCCACGGTGCGCACCGTCCTGCTCATTGAGCCGATCGGCATACGATTTGCGCTTCGAGAACAAAAGCACGGAGATCCGGGCCCGTCTGGAAGGCCTGCCCATGGCCATCATCGACCGCGCCTGGGAAGCTCAGGTGCGGCTGTGCCGACGATTCCGATTCCGCCGGCTAACAGCGCGCGGCAAGCCCGTCAACATCACGGTCGTGCCTATTGCCCGCGAGCTGGCCGGGTTCATCTGGGACATCAGTAGACTGGCCATGTCGCTCGCGACACCCCGCCTCAAACTGCATGTGGCCTGTTCCTGATTCCCCGTACAACTGAAGGAGCTTCCTGAAGGTGGCACAGTCCGGCACCCGGGCAACCCGCGATGGTATTTCGCAACGGCCATCACCAATTTGCGGCTTTAGATAGCGGCAGGCTCATCGGGCGGACCTCTGTAATGCGGTAACCAACCCGCGGATATCAGTCCGATCCACCGTCGAGACTTACTGCTACGTCGCCCCAGGAAATTCATGTGCCTATCAAAGGAAAACGAAAACCGATCCCGATTGACATAGAATGTCATATCAGTCCTTCGACCCGTATGAGCCACTCAGACAAAGCTTGCGACTGTCCGCTCACAGGGCCGACATGAGCCGATTATGGGTGAGTAGCTACCCCTGGTCAGTCATCGAGATCACCTCAGTCAGCCGGATTTCGCTATAGCGATCGAGGCTGCCAAAACGCTTTTGACGGGAATTACGCGAATCTCGGTAAGCCCCTTCCGCGAAAAACGGCACCGCCCCTCCGTCACGACGCACTCTCGCCAATCGAAGGCAGACTAAACTGGAACGTCGCACCGTGCCCGGCATTGCTGGCTACCCACAGCTGTCCTCCGTGGGCTTCGATGATCGAGCGGCAGATCGACAATCCCATGCCCATTCCGTTCGACTTCGTCGTGAAGAAAGCATCGAACAGTCGATTTGCATTTGCAGGATCGATGCCCGGGCCGGAGTCCTGTACAGCCACGACCACGTGCCCGTTGTTATCCCGACGGGACTCGATCAGTAGTTCGCGTGAGTCGTCGCAGATGTCAGCCATTGCCTGGATCCCGTTTATGACCAGATTGATGAGCACTTGCTGAAGCTGGACCCGATCGCCGAGCAGCGGAGGCAGGTCGGAGGCGAGCTTGAGTCGCAACGAAATCCGATGATTCAAGACTTCGCGCTGAACCAGGAGCACAACTTCATTGACCACATCGTTGAGCTCCAGTTGCGTCTTCTGCGGGGCAGCCCTCGTGGTGAGCGTGCGGATGCGCCGGACAATTTCGCTCGCGCGTCGACCTTCGCCGATCATATGCTGCACGCAGGCCCGTACCTCCTCCGGTTGCGGCGTCCTGTGGCTGAGCCATCGCAGGCAGGCCTCGCCACTGGTCACGATCGCACCGAGCGGCTGACCTACTTCGTGGGCGATGGATGCACTCAGCTCCCCAAGGGTTGTCACGCGCGTTGCATGAGCCAGTTCCACCTGCAGCTCCTGCAACTGCTCCTCCGCTCGCTTGGCCGCGGTCCGCCGTGCTGCGAGTTCCGCCTCGGCCTCCTTCCGTTCGGTCAGGTCGAGCACGAACCCGACGCCGTGTTCCCGCGATCCTTCCATGAGCGCGCCGCCGAGCAGAACCGGAACGCGCCGGCCGTCCTTGCGGATATATTCCTTCTCGTAGGACTGGCAACCCCCGTGCTGCCGGACTTCTTCAAGCGCCCGCGCATCGGCGGCGCGATATTCCGGCGGCGACATGGTGGTCCATCGAACACGGCCTGACAGCAGATCTTCTCGCGAATAGCCGACGATCCGTAGAAACGCGTCGTTAGCGTCGTTCACGCTACCTGTCATGTCCCAGAAGAACACGCCGATGATGTTCGACTCGACGAGTCGCCGGATGCGAGCTTCCCGCTCGCGCAGTTCCTCCTCAGCAAGCTTGCGCTCGCTGTTCTCCCGCTGCAGGTCGGCATAGAGCAGTGCGTTCTCCAGCGAGATCGCCGCCTGGGAGGCTAGCAGATCCAGCACGCTTACGCGTTCGGGCGTGAACGCATGCGTGGTCAGATTGTTCTCCAGGTAGAGCAGGCCGATCAACGTGCCGCGCCGCATGACCGGCAGACACAACACCGACTTCGCTTGTCCGCGGGCAAAGTAGTCGTCTGCCGAGAAGGGATTCGATTGCGTCGCATCGTCCAGCAGCACCCGCTCGTGACAGCGCCCGACGTAATTGACGATCGAGGCTGACCACGCCGATTCGGGCGGTGCTGATTCCTGCAGGGTCGATGCGGGAGGTACCCGGTTCAGGTGCAGCCGTATGTGAA
>NZ_JARESU010000167.1:0-15269 GCF_046027075.1 Paraburkholderia sp. RL18-085-BIA-A
ACCGGACCATGTCTATAAGAATCAGATAACACGACAAGTAGTCTGACGCCGGGGGGCAGGCAACGGGATCGAACATCCATTGCGGCACCTCCAGCAAGCCCGCCGTGTCGAACGGCTCTCGCCCACAGCGCAGCACTGACTCGGCGTTCTTCCTTTCTATCGTGGTGAAAATCCATACCGTGTGCCCGTACCACGGGTGCCAACGATAGAGAACTTCCCTTGACTCGGTGATATGGGCGTTGTGTTGACGGCTTGTACAACCAGAGACGACCTCATTCGAGTCTGGAAGACCGCACGCCGGATGAGGCATACTTCGCGACGCTGCCCGCGATCAAATTGGCAGCATGACCGCCCCGGACGTTCCACTTAAAAATCTCAGAATACTGTCCGAACGAGTGAGGCCACCTCTCATCCACCGGTTGAATCTGCCCCAAAAAGCGGCCATTCAATTCGCGAGGGTGATTGCTTCTTCAGCTTTGCCGACCTGCAGGCATTCGCGTTTCTGACACAGTTACAGGGTGCTATCCGGCCACTTCACCTATCGATAGTCCGAGTCTCAGCTTCCACTTGTCCGGATGCGTACCTTCGATCCAACTCTTCCGCAGGCGCCCTATCAACAATATTTTTGGCAGACCGCTGCGACCTATCGCGCATGACATACGACGGGGGAGGCTATTGTTAGCCGCATTTTCTTAACTGAAAGTTAAAGTTGCATTTACTTCCATGTTCGTTGTGCGTAAATGAATCGTGCAAACATACGAGCGGCTTTTCAAAAAAGATCACATCATCAAATGGAGACAACAATGGAAAACGCGCGTCCTCAGGTGAAGTATTACTCCAGGAAGGCCCGCCCCCTTATCACCATGGCAGTGTTGCTTGTCGGCTCTCATGCAATGGCCGCTGGACCAGCTGCTCCCTCTACCGTCCTTTTCATGGGAAGCAGCGTTACATGGGGCTACACCGAAGTAGAAAGCTTTGGGGTCGGGACAGTGACTGATTTGAACGGCTGCACGCAGACCGAAGGTGGATGCAAAGCCATCGGTGGTGTGCCCGCGATGTTTAAAGCTTTGGCGAAAGAAGCAGGCCTGAACTACGACGTCTCAATGGAGATGATTCCTGGGTCATCCCTGACTCAGCACTACGACACAAAGCGAGACGTAATTGACCGACCGTGGGACAAGGTTGTCATGAACGGACAGACTACGCTCGACTTCGATGCACCAGGAAATCCGATGCGTATCACTAGCGACCTCGGGCTGCTCGGTGCAATGTGGCAAGCTAAAAACCCCGACGTAAAGATTGCGTTTCTCTCCACATGGTCCCGGGCAGACCTTGTGTATAACACGCCTTCGAGTCTTTGGTACGGAACACCTATAGGGCAGATGGCTAAGCACGTCCAGGCGGGATACCAATTCGCTATAGCTGCCAATCCGAAGGTGGATGCCGAAATCGTACCTGTCGGTCTGGCATGGAACCGAGCGATCCAGTACAGAATCGCGGACCCAGATCCGTATGACGGAATCACGCCGGGTCAAGTCGATCTCTGGCGCTCCGGGTTACCACCGGAATCCAGCAACAACTATCATGCAAGCCGTTTCGGAAGTTACCTGGAGGCACTCATGATTTTCGGTAGCATTACGGGCCTTGATCCGAGATCAGCTTGGGCCGGACGAACAGGTCGCGCAAGCGCTCAATATTTCTCCACGGGAAGCAGGCGATCTACAGGCTGTCGCGTCGGATCAACTTAGGGCCTCCCGAAAAGCCGACCAGGCAATGGATGAAGCTGGGGAAGCGAGCGGTGGATTGGACTTGAAGAGCGATCACCATACCGCTTTCGCGCACTGAGTTCGGGCAGATAAACCCATATCTATCCGACTAGTTTCGGCCTTCAACGAAGCGCGCCCGGATATTTAATGATGGGCGGCCTATGGCCGCCCCTTTAATATCCAGTTCCCTTTCGTATAAACCGTATAAATGAGTGGAGGCCTGGCGGGTTACTGAGACCTGCTGAAGTATATGGTCGAGAACGCGATCAACGTGTCGCCCGCGGAGGGGCGCGTGTCGTTGACGATCGACCGCGATGCGGGCGCAGCCCGATGGTGAGGTGCTCAACACCGAGGGGCCGTACCTGGAAACCAAGGCGCACGTCGGCGGCTTCTGGGTGCTGGAAGCCGCCGACCTTGACGAGGCTCTGGCGTGGGGCCGCAAGGCCGCCGTCGCCTGTCGGGCGCCGGTCGCGGTGCGTCCGTTTTACTGACCGGGGACCCACTGGAAGCAACTGCGCGATCGTGGCAACACTGGCGGCAACGAAATGAATGTCCGTTGGAACTTGGAAGAGGCCGTTGCTAAGGCTCGACCTGAACGGCAGTAGCGGGTCGAGAGTGTGAGTTCACCAATGCAGAAAGCTGCCGTCCGCGTGCTTGACCCTGTCGCCGTCAGCAATCCGCCGCATTGCTGACGTAGAACCCAGCTCATCCCAATGACGGCTCCGGCCGAATTGTGCGCGTAGCTCGTCGGTCAGGTAACGAAGTAATGCAGCCGTTCCAACGGCAGGTTCGCCCGCTCGCTGAACGGCAGGTTGTGGCCGTCAGTTCGCGTTCAAACCAATCGCCGGAAAGCCGACGTGGCGGATTTCAACGTCGACTCTGTAGAACGTTCATCCAATTGGAACTCTCGGCCACAAGCGGCCGATCAAGTTCGTCTAACGGTTGACCGTTGATTGCGGCAAACCGGCCATTCGAATTTTGCATCCTGATTCAAATGGCCGTCGGGACAGTCGGCGATTGTTTCCACTGTCTAATGGTCGCGCGATGCTTACCTTCGTGCGGAATTTGTCGGTCCGACACAGACTTTCGGTCACCGAAAAAATGGGCGTACTACTACACGTCTGTCGCGGGCACGGTTGCTGACATTCCAATCGTCTCGGGGCTGGAATGCGCCAGCACGTAGTTCACCAGGGCCTTCAGCTTGGCAGGCTGCTGGCGTCTGCTCGGGTAGTACAGGTAGAACCCGGGGAAAGTCGGTGAGAAGGTGCTCAAGACGCGTTTCAACTTTCTGGCCCGGATGTGAGGAAGCGCGAGCTGCTCGAACGTGTACGCCAGTGCAATGCCATCCAGCGCAGCCTCAACCGAGAACAACGAGTCGCTGATCGTGAGGTTGCCGCTGATCTCGTATTCGACGATGCGGCCGTCGACCTCGAGCTCCCACTTGTGAATGGCCCCGCTGCCGGAAAACCTGAACCGCACGCAGTTGTGATGGATCAGATCGGCGGGGTGCCGCGGCACGGGATGCTGCCTGAAGTAGTCAGGCGATCCAACGATGGACACGGCAACCGGGCCGCCGAGAGGCAGCGCGATCATATCCTTCTGGACACTCTCTCCCATTCGAATGCCGGCGTCGAACCCTCTTTCGACGATGTCCACGTAGCCCTCGTCATTCGTCAGCTCCACGTGGACGTCCGGATAGGCCTTCAGGAACCCGGCCAGCAGCGGCTGGAGCACCATCGCGGTCGAGATTCGCGCTGCGTTGATGCGCAGGACCCCCGATGGCCGGCCCTGAAGCTCATGAAGCTGCTCTCCGGCTTCCAGCACGTCGCTCAATGCCGGCCCGATCCGGGACAGGTAAGCCTGTCCGGCTTCGGTGAGGCTGACGCTGCGCGTGTTCCGGTTGAGAAGCCTGACGCCGAGCCGGGCCTCCAGATGGCGGATCGCCTGGCTGAGCGCGGAAGGCGAAACCTCGAGCGCTGCCGCGGCGGCAGAGAACCCGTGGTGCTCCGCGACCTTCCAGAATGCGAGCAGTCCATCAAGCTGGTTGAGTCTCATACTTTGAAGAATATCTTCAAAGCGTGTTCAGTACCAGGGCGTTTTTCTTCTTGATCCATCGGCCTAGAGTGAAGGTCGTTGAAAAGAACCGGGAGTTTGAGCGATGAGTAAAGTGTGGTTTATCACAGGTGCCGGCAGTGGTATCGGCGCTGGTACGGCCAGGGCCGCATTGAAGGCAGGTGATCGAGTCGTTGCCACAGGCAGGAACCTGGCCAAAGTGGGCAATGCCCTGCGCGACCTGGCCGGCGCGAACCTGGAGATCCTCCCGCTGGACGTCTCCGACGAGGCCCAGGCAACGGCCGCGGTCGAACAGGCGCAGAAAAAGTTCGGTCGTATCGATGTAGTCGTGAACAGTGCCGGCTACAGCCTGCTGGGCAATTTCGAGGAATTGGGAACGCAGGACATTCAACACCTGTTCGCGACGAACTTCTGGGGCGTGAGCAACGTAATGCGGGCAGCGCTGCCGGTCATGCGCAAGCAACGCTCCGGAAACATCATCAACGTCAGTTCCGTGGCAGGCGCTGTCGGCCTGATGCACTGCGGCGCCTACAGCGCGAGCAAGTTCGCCGTGGAGGGCCTTTCGCTCGCTGTGGCGGAGGAGGTCGGAAAGTTCGGCATCAAGATCACGGTGGTCGAACCAGGATTCTTCCGCACGGATCTGCTGGACGCAGCTAACGCCAAATGGCCGGACAAGCGCATCGACGATTACGCAGCCGCCGAGGTCAGCGCCGAGGCGATGTGGTCTCCCTATGCCGGCAAGCAACCGGGCGATCCGGACAAGCTCGGCCAGGTCCTGGTAAAGCTCGTGGGCATGGATACTCCGCCCCGCGTGTTCGTGGCCGGAAGCGATGCACTGGCGATGGTCGGGCCGGCTGTAGAGGCTCGATTGAAGGCGGTGCACGCCTTCGAGGCGCTGTCGAAGTCGACGGACGGCAGCTTCTGATCGCGAGGCGAGTCGCACTTGCCACGACACACCTAACCTGCGCAGGACTGACCCATCATGAACACGCTCCACGTCAACGGCCGTGAGCTCCCGGTCGATGTCGCCCCGGACACCCCCATTCTCTGGGCCTTGCGCGACACGTTGGGCATGACAAGCACGAAGTTCGGCTGCGGCGCCGCGCTGTGCGGCGCCTGCACCGTGCATCTGGACGGGCAGGCCATCCGTTCCTGCGTTACGCCGATATCGGCGGCCCAGGGCAGGCAGATCACCACCATCGAAGCCGCCACCGACGGCAGCGACAAAGTCGGCGCCATCGTGCACGCAGCCTGGGTCAAGCACGACGTAGCGCAGTGCGGCTACTGCCAAAGCGGCCAGATCATGAGCGCCACGGCGTTCCTGAAGTCGTTGCCCCGCGGCAAGCAGCCTACCGCCGTCGAGATCGACGCGGCCATGGCGGGCAACATTTGTCGCTGCGGCACCTATGCCCGCATCCGCGCCGCAGTGGCCGACGCCGCCAGGGCCCTGGCCTGAAGGAGCCACCATGTTGCCTGAATTCGACTACAGCGAAATGCCACGCGCCCTGCAGCGCCTGCTGACCGGGGGCCGGGCCGGGGAACCCGCCACGCTGCCGCGCCGCAGCTTTCTGAAGCTGGCGGGTGTCGGCGGCCTTGCGCTAGGCGTCTTTCCCTACCTGGCCATAGGACAAACCAGTAGCACGGCCCAGGCGGACAGCGCCCTTAAGCCGACGCAACAGCCATCGGCCTTCGTACAAATTGCTCCTGGTGGCGAGGTCACGGTGACCATCAACCGGCTCGAGTTCGGGCAGGGTGTGCAAACCGGCTTGCCGATGATCCTGGCAGAAGAGCTCGACGCGGACTGGAACCTGGTGCGCAGCCGGCAGGGCTCAAACGACTCCGCCTACGTCGACCCGCTCTTCGGCATTCACCTCACCGGCGGTTCCCAGTCGATCAAGAACAGCTTCACGCAGTACCGCGAGCTCGGCGCGCGTACCCGGGCCATGCTGCTGTCCGCGGCGGCAGCGCGCTGGAACGTGGACGTGGCCATGCTACGCACGCAGGCTGGGACCGTGCTGGGCCCCGGTGGTCAGAAGCTGAGCTACGGCGAACTGGCCGAGGCCGCCATGGCGCTGCCTGTGCCCGAGAAGGTCACGCTGAAGAACCCCAAGGATTTTCGCATCATCGGCCGCCCCACCACGCGCCTTGATGCTCGGGCCAAGAGCAGTGGACATCAGGACTTCGGCATCGACACGCACCTGTCCGGCCAGCTCACCGCCGTGGTGGCGCATCCGCCTGTGTTCGGCGCGCGACTGACCACGGTGGACGACAGTGCCGCGCGCGCCATCAAGGGAGTGAAGGCCGTGCTGCGCGTGCCGCTGGATCGCGATGGCGAAGGTATAGCCGTGGTGGCCGACGGCTATTGGCCGGCGAAGCAGGGGCGCGATGCGCTGACGCTGCAGTGGGACACGGCCTCGGTCGAGAAGGTGGACAGCGCACGGTTGCTGGCCCAGTACCGCGAACTGGCCATTCGCCCGGGTCCGCGCCAGCTCGACGCCAATATGACGCCGCTGATCGCGGCCCCGCATCAGCTGGAAGCCGAGTTCGTGTTCCCGTACCTGGCCCACGCGCCGATGGAGCCGCTGAACTGCACTGTCCAGCTCTCTGACGGGCGCGCCGAGCTATGGGTGGGCACCCACAGTGCGCCGGTCTGGACGGTGTCGCGGCCGCGCGTGTGCTGGGTCTCAAGCCCGAGCAGGTGAAGGTGCACGTGCAGATGGCGGGCGGCGGATTCGGCCGGCGCTTCGTGGGTACGAGCGATTACGTGGTCGAAGCCTGTGAGGTGGCCAAGGCCGTCCGTTCTGCCGGCCTGAACGCGCCGGTGCGCACGCTCTGGAGCCGCGAGGACGACATCAAGGGCGGCTACTACCGCCCCATGCATCTGCACCGCGCACGCATCGGCTTCGACGTGCGCGGCAACGTGCTGGCCTGGGATCATGTCATTGTTGGCCAGTCGATTACCTCGGGCACGGTATTCGAAGAATTCCAGGTGAAGAACGGCATCGACGCCACGGCCACGGAGGGCATGCGTGGTCCTTACCCGTTGCCGATGCGCCTGACCGTGCACCACCCCACGCCCAACGTGCCAGTGTTGTGGTGGCGCAGTGTGGGTTCCACCCACACTGCCTTCGTGATGGAGACTTTGCTTGACGATATCGCACGCGCCACGAAGCAGGATCCGGTGGCTTACCGCATGCGCCTGTTCGGCGACAAGCATCCGCGCCACCGCGCTGCGCTGCAACTGGCGGTCGACAAGAGCGGCTATGGCAAGAAGCAATTGCCGGCCAGCCGTGCCTGGGGCGTGGCCGTGCATGAGTCCTTCGACTCGGTGGTCGCCTGCGTGGTGGTGGCCTCGGTGCAAGAGTCGCGTCCTGTGCTGCACGGTGTCACCGCAGGGGTGCATTGCAACCTGGCCGTGAACCCGCGCAGTGTGGAAGCCCAGGTGCAGAGCGCGGCGGTCATGGGGCTGTCTATGTGCCTGCCTGGCGCCGCCATCACATTGAAGGACGGCGAAGTGCAGCAGAGCAACTTCGGCGACTTCACCGTGGCCCGCATCACCGACATGCCGGAGTTCGATGTCCACATCGTGCCCAGCGCCGATGCGCCTACCGGCATGGGTGAACCCGGCCTGCCACCGCTGGCGCCGGCGTTTGCCAACGCCATCGCACGGCTGACCGGCAAGCCGCAGCGCCAGTTGCCGTCCAACCTGGCCTGACCCGACACAGTCAGCGGCGGGTAGCTGTCACACGGCAGCTCGATAGTGGTCCTCGGGCGCACCGCACACATCGCAAACGCCTGTAGGCAACGCTCCGGTCGTGAGGCTAAGCGCCTTGATTCCAACGGCCGGAGTCCGCGCATCACCAGCCATTCGACGCGAGTATAGCCAGCGGCTGCAACGGGTTGGGAGGGTGAGTTCGCTATGCAGGAAGCTGCCGTCGGGTTGCTCGATGCCGCCATCGTCAGCAATTCGCCATATTGCCGACGTAGAACCCAGCCAGCCCAATGTCAGCAATGGCCGATGAGCACCACTTCGCCGGTGCAAATTGAATGGCCGATTTCTGAGCGAAGCCAACGCCTGATTGTCTGAGCGATGGTGTGAGCGAATGTCGCTTCACGGCCCGTTCTGTGACACCTCCGCAGCCATTGGGATCCTTCACTTTTTCACTGTAGCGCACAAGGAGTATCAGGCGCCGAAGGGGATGCGCTTTTTCGAAGTGATCGGCATGCGGGTCGGCCCTTCCCCTCCAGACCGCGTCGCCATGAATGAAATCCGAGAGCCCGCAATCGATTGCAACTGGATGACGTTACGCTTCAGACGTTCTCGTGATCGGGACACCGGGTCTTGATCGAGCCATTACGGAGGACTTTGCCGCGATTGCCGCACACCTCACACACGCAACCACTCATATATTCGGCCAGTTCGATCATGCCCTCCTGCTCATCGTTGTGCCCCTCTGTCCTCCAGGGCGACGCTGTAGTCAGCGAGTGCTGCGTCACTCACCCGTGCGATATCCGCCGTCGCGATGACACGCTTTCCGCTTTCCCTTCCACCGGGCAGCAACTCAATGGTGACTCGAAGCATCCGCCTCTCCTATTGTTGACTCTTTCATTCGGTGCAGCAGTCCTGCGGACGCACCCTCGTCGAGGGTTCATAGATGGACCGCGGTCGCCTGCACGCCCGACGGAACATTCGCCGCTTACTTCGGGATGCCGGTGCAGGCCTCAGCCATACGGTCATCAGCGCCAGCGATCCGCTGCATCCAGCGTGGATACTCAACCTCTGGTTGCGACACGCGATCGAGCCCGTCTCTCTGCGTGCCCGAAAGAACCAGCCGCTGCGCGCTCAGGTTATCTTCAAGCTGAGCCTCGGTGCGTGCGCCGATGATCACCGAGGTCGCTTCGCTGCGTCCCGATACTCACGCCAGCGCAAATTGTGCCGGCGTCGACTCGAGCTCCGTGGCGATCCTCCGCAACTCGAAAACAATGAGGTCGCCTTCGACGGATCACTGGGCAGGAAGTGCAGCATCGTGCGCCCCGTTTCCGTACCACCGCTTCCGTTGGTGTTTTTACCATTCAGGTATCCGCCTGCAAGGGGACTCCAAAGCAGCAAGGCTACCTCGTTCGCCTCGGCCACGGACGCGACGTTATATTCGAACGCGTCGCTTAACCGAACGTCATCCTGAGCGCATCTCAGAAGAACTGCACGAAGTGCGGCGCGGCGTTCGCTCAGAGGTTGACTGCGGAGATCGCGGCCGTTGAACGAAAAGTAGATCGAAGGCGAAGTAAGTGACGTTTGCCGGGATCTTTCGCCTAGGGCCGCCAGCGGTACGGCCTCCAGGTTGAATTCCCGCCCGTACCTCTGGTGCAGGCTCTGGGGCTCGCCGGCCAGGTTGTTTAATGGTGGACGTAAATCGGCGGTGAATACGTACTAACCGTCATGTCAGTCCGCCGATTTTGTTGAGATGTTCCGTTGACGCTCGGGCCGTAACCGTTGGTATCGGCTGGAGCAGCGCCGTCTTGTGCGACGACGCGTCTCTCGGCTGCCTGAATGTCGGCCGGATAGTTCGCGTCGTCACCCGCCGCCGGGTTATACCCGGCCTGCTCGACGCGCACGAGGTCCGCGTGGACTTGCGCGCGCGTCAGCGGCACGGTGGTGACCTGTGCAGAGGAAAGCGTCGGGCTAGTGAGCGCGCTGACAGCTAATGTAATGCAGATAAACGTTTTCATGATTGAAAACTCCTTCATTTACTGAGGGGCAACGCACCGACGAGCGGCGTCGGGGATCCTCGATCTCACCGATCGATAAGAACATCGCTGGGTTCCTATGACGATCGTTACCCTAAGGTGTTCGTGTCCCGCTACTGCTCAGCAGCAACATACGGTTTCACCATTTTGGCGGGATCGACGACGCGGTCGAACTCCTCCTCAGAGACAAAGCCGAGCTGTAGCGCCGCTGCCTTCAGGGTAAGATCGTGCTCCATCGCGTGATGCGCGATCTTCGACGCCTTGTCATATCCGATTACTGGAGCCAGTGCGGTGACCAGCATCAGGGAGCGATCGACGTACTCCTTTATCTTCTTGACGTTTGGCCTCGTGCCCTCGATCAGGAATCGCCGGAAATTCGTGCAGCCGTCGGTCATCAACGTAATCGAATGAGTCAGGTTGAAGATGATCAGCGGCTTGTAGACGTTCATCTCGAGATATCCGCCGGCGCCGCCAAAGCCGACCGCGACGTCGTTCGCCATGACCTGCACGGCGAGCATTGTCAGCGCCTCCGCCTGGGTCGGATTGACCTTGCCGGGCATGATGGAGGATCCCGGCTCATTTTCTGGGATCAGGAGTTCCGCGAACCCTGCGCGAGGGCCGCACGACATCAGTCGAATGTCGTTGCCAATCTTGTAGAGCGAAACCGCCAGAGTGCGAAAGGTGCCAGAGAGCTGTATCAGTGCATCGTGGGCGCCCTGCACAGTGAACTTGTTCGATGCGCTGGCAAACGGCAGTTGCGTCAGCCTGGAAATTTCAGCCGCGGCTGCTTCTGCGAAGCCCGGTGCGGCATTGATCCCGGTTCCGACTGCGGTACCGCCCAACGCGAGGCTATACGTTCCTCCCAGAGCATCGTCGATTCGGGCAAGGTTGTCCGCAAGCATACCGGCATAGCCCGACCACTCCTGGCCGAGCGTGAGCGGCGTTGCATCCTGCATATGGGTCCGCCCGATCTTGACGATGTCCTTCCACTCTTCAGCCTTGCCGGCGATCGCGTCATGCAGTGCCTTTACCGCTGGAACCAGGCGCTGCGTCGTATTGACGGCAGCGGCGATGTACATCGCGGAAGGAAACGAGTCGTTCGACGACTGCGACATGTTGACGTGATCGTTTGGATGCACCGGCTTCTTGCTGCCGAGCGGCGTGCCAGCGAGGTGGCAACAGCGATTCGAAATCACTTCATTGACGTTCATGTTGAACTGCGTGCCGCTGCCAGTCATCCAGACGTGCAAAGGAAACATATCGTGATGCTGGCCGGCCAGAATTTCGTCGCAGACCCGGGTAATCAGAGTATGGGTTTGATCGTTAAGACGTTTGCCCGCATGGTTTGCGCTGGCCGCCGCCTTCTTGAGGATGGCATAGGCGGTTATCATTTCCCTCGGCATCAGGTCTCTGCCGATACTGAAATGTTCGAGCGAGCGCTGTGTCTGAGCGCCCCAAAGCCTGTCGGCGGCGACGGTGACTTCTCCGAGGCTGTCAGCCTCTGTGCGAACGTTGCCCATCGTAAATCTCCTTTCACTGAAAATGTCGCGATGCCACGCGTGCGGGCAATCTGACCGGTTGCTGTCGATAAGGAAGACGGCCCATCAGTTCAGGTGCGCCGCCAGGATGATTGCGACAGTGATGGTCACAATCGAGCCGACTGTGCCAACCAGAGTGGAGGCCGCGGCTTCATCCGCATAGGTGCGGTAACGTAGTGCAAGCATTGATGCAGCCGTCGCCGTAGGGATCGCCCCGGTTAGAAACAATTCGCGTGCCGGTGCGCCGTGTATGCCGAAGAGCATCGTCAACCCAAAAAGGACGGCGGGCTGTCCCACGTTCTTCATCAGTGCATTGAGCGCGATATCGCGGTCCATGCTCAGCCGTTGCCCGTAGAGAATCAATCCCAACGTGAACAGCGCGACGCCTGCGGCAGCCTGGCCAATGAGATTGAACGAAAGCTCGAGCACTTTGGGCGTATGGACACCAAAAAGGGCGATGATTGCACCAATGATCGGCAGCCAGACGACCGGCTGCTTAATGGCATCGAGAAGGCTATGAGCCACCAGCGCCCCGGCGTTCTGCCCTGCCTTGCCGCCACCGAGTCCGATCTGAACCAGAACCAGGGTCAGCGGAATCATGATTACGCTGGTAACGAGATTGCCTACCACAACTGCCAGCACGCCCTGTTGGCCGACTACTGCTTCCAGAACCGGAAGTCCTGAATACGCCATACTAGGGAACGCGCAAACCAGTGCCTGCAGTGCACTCTCGCTGAGACCGTGGCGGAACACCAGTTTGCCAATTCCGAATGCAATGGCGTAGGGCACCATCAGCCCCAATAGCATAGAAAGAAGATAGGGGCCGTTCTCGATTGCGGCGGGGGATATCTTCAGCACACCGCCAAGAAGGGCGAGTGGCAGAGCGAAGCGGACAACGAAGTCTGCGAATATAGGCGCTGAAGATTTTTCGATGATGCGAAATCTCGCTGCAAGTACGCCCAAGGCGACGACGAATACGACGGGCAGCAAGGCTGCCAGGATAGTCTGTGTCATGACTTGATCTCCATGCTGGCGACGGAGGACCCTGTTGCGATACGAAACTGCTCGACCCGCCCCCTACGACATACCGCGGCGAAAGCGCTGCGGATGAATTGCCGGCTATGTTCGCTGCAATCGTTGAATCGCTTTAGTCTTTTGTCGTGCCGCTGGAACGTCTGGCTGCTGAATAGGGGTGTGACGTGGTGCTTGTGCGAAACAGGTCTGGTGCTAGCCCGAGTGACGGTGTCCGTTGCCGGCACAGACTCGCATTCCGGCAGCGCGGATGCGAGAATCACCCTGTCGAAATTGGCAGGCAGCTGTGTGCTCGAGCGGCGCGGGCGATACACTGCGTCGCCTCGACGGATGAATGCACCGGTCAGGACGCAGATCGCTCGCTTATTGGCAATGCCGGTAGTCCAAATCTGGTCACCGTAGTGACCAGCCGTGGCGTCACACCAGCTGACTGCGATTGTGGTTAGCGAGAGTCGGTCAAGAATCGTAACGCAGCTCGGTTTCGGAAGAAGTCCAGCATCTTCGTCGCGCGAACTCGCCCCTGATTGCCAAGACCCTCTGAGGCGGCGGTCGTTGTTGCGATCTAGTGACCGATGCTTGATAGAGTCTGTTTTGTTACCACCGCTATCCATCCTTGTTGTCGTTAGGATACCAGATAGAATGTGAATCCATGGATCGTTACAAAACAAGTTAGACATGACATTCCTTCGGTACGCGTCCTGTCGTGAAAATTCGCTGCTCTCCCGAACCTGCCATTTGACTGCCTGGTCAAGTCGCGGCTGGTATAGCGAACGCAAAATTAGGTTGATGGCAGCCTCAGATAGACGATCAATGCTTGCTTCATGGCGAGTTCCCTTCGTACGTCTGTGCAATTTCCGGCTGCCGAACTACAGATCGGTCACTGGAATCGGAAATCGGGTGACAACTGTGACTTTGAAGGGACGGGTGGCGTGCGATGGATTGACGCGCGCCACCCAGGAGTCAACGAGGAGAGTCAAGGAACTCAGGGGGACGGCGCTTAGAGCGTGTTTGGCACTTTGAATGGCTTTGTCGCGGTAAGAATCGAGAGGCCGGCGAGATCGATATACGAAGTACAATTTATATTGCAAGGTCGTAGAATTGATCAGCGGCGGGCGGATGGGTTCCTCGAGCACACTTCATCTGCCCTTTCTCGATCATGTGCATCTATATGAACGCCTCCCATTTGCAAAGGCATTTGCGTGTTCTAACGGACAGGATGGGCTGCAGCTCTATATCCGGCCTGATGCAGCCTGATCCGCTGCGGGCCCCTATGAAATTCGCTGACTCGCGCCTCATTCAGTTCACGAGCTCAAAGCTCTTATGCACATTCAGGTTTAGCGAGTCCCGGTCCCACCTGGTCTGTCATCACACTCAATCGCCTGCGCAACCTTCGACATGTCATCCTGTTTAAATTAAATTAAATCTTCGGCAAGCTACCCGTTTAGGTCGGCCTTACGCTCACGTACTCTTTCTGGTACGACCGCCCGTGAGCCAGGATCGCCCAAATTGTCCGTGCCATTTTGTTAGCGAGTGCTACAACCACAACGTTGGACGGTCGCCGCTTGCTAATCTGTTCAACCCACTGGCCAGACTCTCTGGCGCGAGTGATCACACTTCGCGCGCCGTGAATGAGCAGTGTGCGCAAATACGTGTCACCCCGCGCTGATACCTAGCAGTATCACGTTGCCGCCGGAACCTATCTGCTTCGGAACCAGACCGATCCAGGCCGCAAACTCCCTCCCCGACTTAAACGTCTTGGCATCGCCGATTGTCGCGACGGCAGCCGTTGCCGTCAGCACCCCGACACCCGGAATCTCGGTAACAGCCTTGACCCCCTCGTCCTCCCGCATCCACTGACGTAGCCGCCGCTCAATCTCGGCGATCTGCCCGTCCAGCTTCGTCAGTCCGTTCCATTGTTCTCGCAGCGTGTCGATAAGCACTGCTGGCAACCGGTCCGCAACCTTGGCCAGAACAGCCGGTATTGCCTTGTCCAGTGCGTGCCGTCCTTTGCCCATTACTTCGCCGTACTCGGTCAGCAGGCCGCGCAGACTGTTGATCTGCATGGTGCGAAACTTCACCAGTTGCTGACGCATCCGGTGCAGTGCAGGCACTGCCTGTTGTGCCTCGCTCTTTACCGCGACAGCCTTACTTGGCTGCTGCACCGCCAGCCAGATCGCACGGGCGTCCGCCGAATCGTTTTTATTGCGGATGTTGAATGCCTTGACGAACTCCGCTGGCATCAACTTGACATGGTGTCCCATCCGGGTCAGCGCACGAGCCCAGTGCTGGGCACCGCCGCACGCTTCCATGCCGATCAGGCACGGGGACCGGCGCGAAGTGCTGCAGAAACGCAGTTCGCTTGATCGGCTTATTGACAAGCTCACCTGTCTCCGCGTCGATGTAATGGAGCTGAAACACGTCTTTTGCGATGTCAATCCCAACTGGCGTAGGCTTCATCTCGGACCCTCCTGTTTCCCTGTGAAGATCTTCATGATCATCCAATCTGGCACGTGGCGTCCAATGGCCTCCAAGGGTCTGCTTCCACCTTGTTTCATCGTGCGTGCCAGCCCGCTGGCGGGAGGCGTTCATATCATTCAGTTCGATGCCGGCCAGGAGGATCCTGGCACAGCGTAAAGTCTTGAATCCCAGCATGGGTCGCGTTCGTGGCTTGATCGCCCGGTGATCCTGCTCGACCAGGTTGTTGAGATATTTCGACTGGCGGATCTTGATGGGCGTTTCACGATCGGCATTGATCGCTTCGAGCGCGGCGAGATTGGCGCCGCTTTTGTCGATGGTCACCGTCTCGGGCGCGCCAGTCTGGGCGATCGATTTCTCGAAGTAACGCCGGGCTGCAGTCTTGTCCCGGTGGGCGCGTAGCAGAAAGTCGATGGTGTTGCGGTCTTGTCGACGGCCCGGTAAAGATATCGCCATTCGCCCTTGGGGCGTTGTCAAGCTGCCGTGCGTGAGACAAACCGCTGGAGGTGTGACGATGATTTAGAAACCAGTCGACGGATCTTGGGCGAGGTCGGTGAATTCGCGCCAGGCAACGAACCTTGCTGCAAGCTGTTTGCGATAAAGTGGAGCGCGCAGCAGATGCCGCTTGATCGCGAAGTGT
>NZ_JARESU010000168.1:0-15070 GCF_046027075.1 Paraburkholderia sp. RL18-085-BIA-A
TAAACAGCCCCTTCGTTCATTTTGTTAAAGGTTCTAATCTAAGTCGGGTCGGTCGCATCAAGTAACGGTGAGAACTGGACAACGACACTGAAGCGACGGCACCCGCGAATTAGCCAAGACGTTCAGCAGTTGACATAAAACCTGATGCTGCGTTTTTCATACGTGTCGTTATGCCATTTTTATAAGAGCTCTGTCACCCGATGCCGAGAGACGAATAATTAGCACAATTTCCGTAATGTCAAAAGCGCTTCTGGCGGCAATCGTGACATCCTTCAGGCGGATTATGGCCAATTATTCTCAAAAATCCACGACCGATCGTTGAAAACAAACCTCTTCTCTGCGAGAGCCTTTGCATCAGGGCTCGCATCCAGACGATACTCACCTCGCACGGTTTTGGGGCAACAGGTCGGAGGCGAGTTCGGAATCAGGGCGACGGATCCGCGTCGAATTCAGGATCGACATCGATCTGAGCTTTGGCCGTGCGCTTTTTGGATTTCGTCTTTCGCTTGCTCGATTCGTATTTGGCGTTATGCGCTCTGACTTCGCGCCGGCTGTATGGACGGGGCTCCGTGTAGGGGCTGCCAAGGGAACCCCCTTCCTGCTTCCGGCCGATCAGCACCGCTTGGGCTATGGTCGGCGCGACGACATGCCCGTTACTGCAGGTACGGGCCTCGGCGCGGTCGAGGTGATGACTTACGATGTTCCCACATTGACGGCACATCGCCCGGTAGGTGTCGGGCATTGTGATGCCTTGCATACTGCGCTGGATCGAGATGACGAGTTTCCGGCCGTCCATCAATTTAAGCGGCGCGGTCGCGGCATAGGCCTCGGCGTCTGGAGTGAACCCGCGCGTCGTCACGAAAAACCCTTCAGCCGCGTTGGCCTCTATGACAGCATCATGCAGGCGCATCAAATCCCTGACCGGGATCGATGCTGAGCTGTTCCTCGGCGCGATGGCGACCAGATATTTTTTCTCATCCTTCGTCGTGACTAAATTTCCGGCATCAGGGGCCGTTTGCACTTCATAACCGCTGCGGTCGAGCACGCTGACGACCAAGCCGCGCAATTCCGGTCCGTGCAATAGCCGCAGAGATTCCACGGTCGGCACAATCGCGCGACTCAGGCGGGCAAATTCCTCTTGGCGCAATTGGTCGGCCGCGCGGGCAAAGTCTGGTGAAGCTGGGGTCATCATGGGCCGATGCTAGAGGCTGGCCCCCTGCGCTTCAAGCCGTTTGTTGCCCCGGCCCGCTTTATTCGAGATGCCGCGGCAGGTCCATGCGGCTATGCAGGATACGCACGACGAACACGGTCTTGTTCTCAACGCGGTACAAAATCAGATGCTCTCCAGCCGGAAAGCACCGATAGGCCTCGATCACATGCGGACGGCCTATATGGGGGTTTTCTTGAATGGTCGCGAGCGTGCGGTCAAGCATGTCGCTGTAGTTCTGCATTTGCTGCAGGCCCCACGTTAAAAGCGTGTAGAGGAGAATGTCTTCGGTGTCGGCCTTCGCCTCGTCCGAAAGCTCGACCCGGAAATTATGGAGCGACATCTGATTTCGGCTTTTCTCCGGCGGCGGCCCGGCTCAAGACGCGCTCATGCAAAGACTGCACGAAACCGCGTGTATATGTGCGGGTACGTCCGGCGGCGATGTCGTCTTCGCCCATTTGCAAGGCGGCGAACAATTCGGCGCGGCGCTCATCGGCTTCACGCAAGCGGCGCACGGCATCCCGAACCAGCTCGTTCGCATTGCTGTAAACGCCGTTTTCCACGTTTTGCTTGATGAATTGTTCATCGACGGGCGCAAAGTTGATGTTCATGGCTAATCCTCCATAATAGAGCAAACGTCACACAATCTTTGTACATTATTTGCGTATTCATTGCAAGAAAACAGTGGCGCTTGCCGGAAAGTAGAGTAGAAAGCTAATAGGAAAGCCGTTCGTCCGCTGAGGGCTGTAATCGTTGCCGTGTTGGCGTCGTCTGTCATGGTTTGGGCCTGTCTTTTTGTAATGAGGGTTGCATCTGCAACCCTGCTAGGCCCGCGCCAATGAGCGGTGAATTGGTGCACGGGTGGCGATGTTGCTCGCAACATTTTTGGGGGCACCGCGCTGCGCGCAGCAGGCGCGTGGGGGAGCCAAAACCGGCACGGCGCTCCCCCTTGCAGCAAGAGGCCGCAGGCCCTACTTTCCTGAAAAGGCAAGCCTTGAAAAAGCTTCTTCCGGTGTTTGAAAAATTCAAGTACAGCAGAGAGATCGAGTCGTAGGGTTGGGAAGTTGGGAATGGACATGGATGATGAATTAAAAGCTAAGGTCGAGGAGTTTAGGGCCCGATGCCGTACCCGCACGGACTTGATGCGGCAGGACTTGGAAAAGTGGGCCTCGCGGTATCACTCTGCCGACAATGTTTGTTTAAGCGACGCCTTGTTGGAAGCTTGTATCGACAGGAAGCTTGATTATTTGGATGAAGAGGATATTAAGGAGTTCTTCCTAAAAGCCTTGGCAAGGCAGCAAGAAAAACGAAAAATAAAAATGAATTGAAGCGGCCGTGCGAGCTGCGCTAGGTCCCATTCAGGCTCCCCATCCTTCCGCAATTCACCCCATCCGATGTCGTTAAGCTCTGGATCTTCATCGCCGCACTGGCTTGCGCATGGTGGGCGCTCGGTTTCGCGATCAGGCGATACCGCAGGCGCCAATGGTTCAAACGGCAAGCCGATATGCGGGCACTCCGGTCCATGTCGTGGGGCGACTTTGAACGCTGGACAGGTGAGCTGTTACGGGACGAGGGTTACCGTGTAACGGAACGAAAGAAGGAGGGCCGCGACGGTGGAACGGACCTCACTTTGAGCAAAGCCGGACGTAAATACGTCGTCCAGTGCAAGCACTATCGAAACAGCAGTGTTGGGGTGCAAGTCATCCGGGAAATGGCGGGCGTGGCGCTGCGTGAGAAGGCGGAAGCCGCCATTGTCGTGACAATTGGCCGGTTCACCTATGAGGCCAAAAAAGACGCCGCCCGCTTGCCCGTGCGCCTGATCGACGGGCAAGAATTGCTCCGCATGAAGAGCCAACGGCAACCCGTTGCAACGCCAAAGCAAGCCTCAACAAGTCCGCGCGGATTATGATTTAGCGTGCGGCTGCGCAGCGCATTTTCCAGCTTTATGCCCGAGAGACACCCCTGCCCCGGCCTGCCGTATCGCGAAGGAGATGGACCATGGAAGAAGCTGTTATCGCCGTTGCTATCGAAGATCGCGTTGACTTTATGTATCGGGATTTGTCGGGTCTGGGAAAGCCTACAAAATTCTCACTGACGATCCCGGAAGACACCGACTACTGCGCCGAGATTCATCGGCTGATCGACGAACTCTTCCGTAAGCTGGTCAGGTCGCTTGCGGCCAGCCCCGTTGCCCTGTTCAACCGCATCGGATCTGTCGTTGTTAGCGTTCCCGGCGTGGTCAAGGATCACCGGTCACTGCTGCAAATCCCCCTCTGGAATTCGACCGCAGCTGAGACGCCGTATTTCGACTTCGCCGAAGAGCTATGCGGGATTGCCCAGGGCCTGATTAAGGCAGAGGGCAAAACATGGTCTGCGCCCGACCGGGCAAAATTCAGGGGCCGTGTGTTTGTCGTCAACGATGCCACGGCATGTGCGGCCTTCGAGGACAGCCGGCGCAAAGACGAAAAACCCGATTTCATCTATCTCAAAGTTCATAACGGGATCAATGTCGGCATCGTGCAAGACAGCTATGACGGCACGGCGGTCAGCGCCAAAGCACACCCAGAAGCGGGTCATGGTCTCGCTCTTCTCCATAAGCTCGACTATGAGGCCGGTTTCAAGGGCGTGTGCCCCTTTCATGATCGGTGCTACGAAGGCATGATCGCGGCACATAGCTTATATGCGCGCATCGTTGACACACGAAGCCCGGTGTTCAACGGCTGGAAGCGACGGCTCGACGAGCTGCAAGCGCAAGAGCTATGCGGGCAAGCACTTGATAACGCACTGCTGGATTATGTTCTGGGTGAAGACGGACGACCTGCCGCGGCCGGCGGCGACGGCGTTGACTTGATCTCACACTATGTTTCTCAGCTCGCGTACCACATGTCACTTCTGGCACCGAAGCACATCGTGATCGGCGGCCGGATGGCGAGGTCACAAGTGATCAGTGCAGTACGGCAAAAGATGGTGAAGTTTGCGAACAACTATCCACAACGCGACGAACTGACTTCCACGGGAGTAACCCGCCACGTAGTGGCAGGCCACGCGGCTAAATCGGAGAAAGATACAATCGAGGTACAGGGTGCGCTCGCAATAGCTGTGTTGCGAGCAAAGGCTAAACCCGGGGAAACGACTCGCCCCAATCTTGTCATTGTCCGCTGACCCTAACCTCATGGAGCGATCCGATGGCCCAAACCAAGCCGGTTACAAAGACCACCCGAGAGCAGGAAACCTCGAACTTTCCTGAGCAACACGCTTACCAGCCCATAGGGGAAGAGCCTCAAAATCCTGAGGATTGGGAAGGGTCTAGCCCCGACGGCGCGGTGAAAGTAAAAAACCGCTTGCCGCCTGGGCATGAAGACTTCTATATCCCTGAGGAGCAACAAGCAGGGAATGGCAACGTGTCCGATCAGGTGAAGAGGAAGGCAAAGCAGGCCGCCGGTGAAGTCGCCAAGCGTAAAACTCAACCCGTGCCGAAGCGCGCAGGACTAAAGGGTATGGTGGGCTACCTATCCAAAGTCCAAGTCGCTGATCTCACCGCAATCGCCGCTGCGGTAGATTACGGCGTTACAGACTACGTGAGCAAGCTGATTGCCGAACACGTTGCCGCTAATCCGGAACTTGTTGCGAAAGGCAGAGAGATACTGGCTACCGGCCAACGTCCGCCCCAACGATCTCGCCGAGCGGTAGAACTTGAAGAAGAGAACGCGCGCCTTCGTGCAGCGCTTCAGAGTGTAAACCCGCATTAACGTTCCTGAATGTTGACGCAGCGAGATCCGCGCATTACTGTTTGTCTAACGTGCTAGCACGTATGCCAGCACGTAACAGGCACGCCCCCAACGCTCTGGAAAGGATCATTAAGCAGCTTCGGAAATTTGCATTACGTAGTTCCGGATCGTTGCCAAAAGCACGAGACGGAAACCCGCCCCGATTACCTATCGGGCCATAACGCGCTGCACCGAGGAGAGCCCTCATGCCTGCATCGTTCCGCTGCCCTAACTGCCCGAAACAAATCGTTCTTCAGACGACGCCGCTCGAAGGCCAAAAGCTCAAGTGCCCGGTGTGCCACTTTGAATTTAAATGGTCGCGCGCGCGCCAGCTGTTGGCCGCGTATGTTCCGACGGTGCGGCGCGATAGCGAGCCGGCGCGCCGCGAAGACGTTCCTGCCGTTCGCCGTGATAACGCGCCTGCACGTCACGACAGCCTCCCTGCCCGTCGACCCTTCGTTGGCCTAAGGCGTGTCGTCACCGCGGTAAAGCAAGATTTGGCTATTCCGCGCAGTAAAGATGCGGCGATCACCCTGCCCGGCTGGTTCAAACAGGAACACCAGTTTGGCGAAGTCGTGCCAATGATTGACACGACCCCAGACGTCGCCGAAATCCAGGTGCTTACCGTTCACTGTTCACACTTCCGGCGGGCTGCCACGCAGACATTTGCGCGCACCCGCCTAGGCGATCCGTATCGGCTCGTCGACAACGTTGATTCACAGAGCTTTTTGCATCTCGCAAGTCAGAACGGTGTCCGGATCTCGGAAGGCAGAAAAGCGCTGCGTTCGTTAGACGAATTCTTCTGGGGTGGATGGCAATGCCCGCTATGCCACCACGGTTCGATAGCCGGTGCTGCTATGGACTGGTTCCAATGTTTCTGCGGGGAAATGAGCTGCGGAAGCTCGGTGGTGCTCACGCGCGGCGCGGCAGCTACATGCATTTGCGGAGCATGTGGGAAACCCGGCGTTTTCAACGGCGGGTCTGTCGGTTCCATCTCGGGAACCAAGCACATCTCACATCGTTGCTAGTCGTCTCCCTGACCACAAGCGGATACCAGACATGAAAACCTTTAAGGTGGTGAGCTTCACGCTTCTCGCTTTTGCCGCGGGCGGATGGTTTCTCGGCATGCACTGGATGTTCGACGGCGCATGTCGGGATATAACCTGGTGTGCCGGCTGGATTGAGGACGTACAGGGCCGCAGGATGGTCGCGGGGTATGCAGCACTCCCGCTCATCGGCCTCGCCGTCCTCTTGGCACTCGCGGGGATCTATGGCCGCACTCGGCGCGGCAATGCCTTCAATACGGGCCAGAAAATCAGCTCCTATTACGAGGGTTCAAAGAAGACGTTCTTCGGCGCGCTGGGCCTGTTCTACTTCTTTGAGCTGGTCGTGTGGGCGAGCCGTACGGCAACCGATGTCCTGTATCTGGCCTTGGCGTTTGGCGGTCTGGTCGCCCTGTTGTCGTTACTCGCCTTCGTCTCCGGCCTGTCGAATCTGCTGCGCTGGCTCTTGCTCGAAGCGAAGGGCATGGAATGGGCGGGAGCGGAGACAGGCGGCAATCAGGCGTTCCGGTCGGCTTATCGTCGCGGCGATGGCTCCGGCCTCGTCAACCTGGCGACACGGGAACAGCGCGGTGTCGAGGAGCTGGATTACGGGCGCAAGCAGCGCGTGCCGATGTTCATCTGCTGGATTCTGCTGGCGGGAGCGGTGTTCGCGCGCTCTGCCGTGTATGGCTACTCGGAATATCTTGGCGCGGCTCTGACTTACGTTGTCCTGCCGGCGCTGGTCGCCAAGGCGGCAACGGATCTGATTTATCTGTTTGCCTACCAAGATGGCGCGCAGTTTATCCCCGGCGCGAAAGTGATGGACGGGCCGGTTAAACGCATCAGCCCGGAACTGCTCAAGGATGAAATGCCGCACGGCGACGCGCGCTTTGAAGAGACGGACGACGTTGTTTGGCAAATGGGCGGCGGCAAGAACGGGAGGTAACTATGAACTGGGGCGAAAACGGCGGCATTTATTTCGGCTACCCGAGTGCGACGACGGAAGGCATGCCGCAATGGCATCCCGATGCACCGAAGGTGCGGTATGTCGGCGATCGCCACATCGTCACGGTAGGCCCAAACGGCTCGGGCAAAAGCCGGCGTTTGTTGCTTCCTAATCTCGTCGATCTCACCGGCTGGTCGATGCTGGTCGTGGATCCTAAGGGCGAATTGGACCGAATGACAAGCCGTCATCGCGCGGCCCATGGCGGTCACATAGTCCGCCTGAACCCTTTTGACGCGCTCGGACTCGGCAGCGACGGCTTCAACCCGGTCGCGGCTCTCGATCCGACAAGCGACGATTTTCCCGATGACGCGCAGAACCTAGGCGAAGCAATGGTTAGGATCGAGGGAAAGGATCCCCATTTTTCCCAGTCCGCACAAGACTTGGTGACGGCAATCATCATGTATGTTCGCCTCACCATGCCAGGCACAGGATCGCTCGGTGATCTGCGAGCGATTCTTGGAAAACCGACGACTGACTTTCGCCATGCCGTCAACCAAATGATGAATGCCGGCATCGAGCACGATTGCGAGGAGCTGGTAACGAAGGCCGGCCGCTTTGCCGAGATCGATCCCGATAACAAGGAACTGAACAGCGTCGTTTCGACGGCCCTGACACAAACCCGCTGGCTCGACAGCCGGCCGGTAAAGGCCGACCTGTCGCGCGGGGCTTTCAATTTTTCGACAATGAAAGAGCGGCCGACCACTGTTTATTTGATCCTGCCGGCGCGGCGGCTCGGGACGCACAGCACTTGGCTCCGGCTCATGATCGCAGCGGTGCTGCAATCCTTGATGAAGGACACGCGCAAAGCCAAGGTACCGGTGTTGTTCATGCTCGATGAGTTTGCGCAGCTCGGGCATCTTGGCATCATTGAAAACAACCTTGCGATGATGCGCGGCTATGGGATCAAGTTGTGGGCGATATTCCAAGATCTGGCGCAGGCCAAGGCGATTTATAGGGAGCGCTGGGAAAGCTTCCTCAGCAATGCCGGCGTCCTGAATTCCTTCGCGCCGCAAGATGTGGTGACCGCGAGCCACCTGTCACAACTTACCGGACAAACAACCAGGATCGCGAGGGCAATCGGCGAGAGCCGGAACCTCGGCCAGGGTGGGAGCGAGAGCCTGAATCTTTCACAAATCCAGATGCCGTTGATGCTGCCGCAAGACCTTCGCAACATGGATGACGGCTATAACGTGTTTTTCTCGCATAAAATCAAAGGGACGGGCCGCAGTTATTTGCCCTACCCTACTGCGCTCCCGCACCTTAAAAGCATCTGCGCGCTCGATCCGGGCGCTTAAGGCCCCTAGCTTCGGGCACGCTGGCGCCCGTCTTGTTCTCTTGGCTAGGGGTGCCTTCATGCTTCGGACTTTTTCGAACGCTCGGCGTCTTGGCGTCGTTTCGAATGTCGCTGAACGACCCTTCCCAGATGCCACCTTCCGCGCACGCATGGTTGGATTGCGCGTAGAGCCAGACATTGGCGGCTACGGGGTTAAGCGCTCTATGGAATCGGCGCCGCTCATCGCGCTGGGCGACCGGCTCGGCCTGTATAAGGCGATGACCGAACAGGGCTGGATGACGTCGGAACAGCTCGCCGAACGCGCGGGTCTTGCCGAACGATACGTGCGCGAATGGCTGGCTGCGCAGACCGCGTCGGGCTTCGTCAGTTACGACGCGGCGACCGCCCAATACCGGCTCGAAAACGAAATGGCGATGTGCTTTGCCGACGAGACAAGCCCGACTTTCATCCCGGGCTTCTGCGACTGCGCTGAAGCGATGTTTCGCAGCTTGCCTAAACTCGAAGCAGCCTTCCGTACGGGCCTCGGAGTCGGATGGCATCAACATCATCCGTCGCTGTTCAAGGGCACCGAGCGGTTCTTCCGTCCGGGCTATGCGGCGCATCTGGTCGACGAGTGGATTCCCGCGCTCGACGGTGTCGAATCGATTCTCAAGGGACATGGCGCGAAAGTCGCCGACGTTGGCTGCGGCCACGGCGCATCCACGATTCTGCTGGCGCAGGCCTATCCAGGTGCGACATTTGTCGGCTTTGACTATCATGAGCCGTCCATCCAGAGAGCGCGAGAGTTGGCCCATGAAGCGGACGTCGGCGATCGCGTCACGTTCGAAGTGGCCAGCGCACAGCAATACCCCGGAACCGGCTACGACCTCGTCGCGTTCTTCGATTGCCTTCATGACATGGGCGACCCGACGGGCGCTGCTGCACACGTATTGCACTCACTAAAACCCGATGGCTCGTGGATGATCGTCGAGCCGTTCGCGCACGACCGGCTGGAAGACAATCTGAATCCTGTCGGGCGCGTGTTTTATTCGGCGTCCACGATGATCTGCACGGGAGCATCGTTGTCCCAGGAAGGCAGAAAGGCGTTGGGCGCTCAAGCCGGCGAAGCACGGCTCAGGGAAGTCGTGATCGCGGGTGGCTTCACCCGCTTCAGGCGCGCAACGCAGACGCCGTTCAATCTGGTTTTCCAGGCGCAGGCCTGACCGGCGGCGCCGACTCTGGACGGCCACGCCGATGGATGGACGAGGCCCGCAGTCGCATTTATTACTGTGGCCGGCTCAACCCGACCCCTAGCGGACGGCCGAACCGAATTCAAGGCAACGGCCGTCGAGGTAGATCAGTCGTCTACTCGCTCCAGCGCACCGGGATGCCTGACGATTCAGGAATTGATGAATGCTAGGAGATCCGCATTGATCGTATCGGCTTGCGTGGTGGGCATGCCATGCGGGAAGCCATTATAGGTTTTCAAGGTGCCGTTCTGCAACAATTTCTCGGTCAATGGCGCAGAGTCGGCATAAGGTACGATTTGATCATCGTCGCCGTGCATCACTAACGTCGGAACTGTGATCTTCTTGAGATCTTCCGTGAAATCCGTCTGGGAAAAGGCCACGATCCCGTCGTAGTGCGCTTTGGCCCCGCCCTCCATTCCCTGACGCCACCAGTTCATGATCACGCCTTCGGACGGTTTGGCCCCTGGCCGGTTATAACCGTAGAACGGCCCGGCAGCAACATCCCGGTAAAACTGTGAGCGGTTGTTGGCAACCTGCGCCTGAAATCCGTCAAAAACATCCTTGGGAAGACCTTCCGGGTTGTTAGCTGTCTTCACCATGAGCGGTGGCACAGCGCTGATCAGCACCGCCTTGGTTACGCGACTCTCGCCGTGACGCGCGAGATAGCGAACGACCTCACCGCCCCCGGTTGAGTGGCCCACGTGGACTGCATTTTTAAGGTCAAGATGCTCGGTAACGGCCGCGAGATCATCGGCATAGTGATCCATATCATGACCGTCGGCCGTCTGCGTGGACCGCCCGTGACCCCGACGGTCATGCGCGATGACACGGAAGCCGCGGTTCAGAAAGAACATCATCTGGGCGTCCCAATCGTCGGCGCTCAGTGGCCATCCGTGCGAGAAAACTATAGGCTGCCCTGTTCCCCAGTCCTTATAGAAGATCTGAATGCCGTCCTTGATCGTGATCGTGTTCATTGTCATTCTCCTTGTTAAGGCGACCTTTCAATGAAAAATGAACCACCGGCGCGAATTCGTGCGCCATGAGACATCGCAATGGGGTAGATAGGCGGTCCGCAGTCCGTCCTCCGGGAAACATGTTGAGGCCTCCCAACCGGACGAATGCGCTTTTGAGGCCGAAAGTCTATTCGCCTGTCGACTGATCTTACTTGTGCGTCATTCCATTGAAGCCACAACCTCGTCGGTGGTCACCACGCCGTGCGCGAGAAACGCGTAGTTGATCATCGCCGCCTTGCATCCGTCGCCCCAAACAGGATGTCGCGGTCCGGCAGTGGCATCGCTAACAACATAAACCTCGAATCCCTGTTCGAGCAGATCACGCAGATGTGATTCCACGCACATGTTGGCAAGCATGCCTCCCAGTACCACCCTTCTCACTCCTCGCTTGCGCAGTTGAAGGACGAGATCGTTGGTCTGCGGTCCGAAGACCTTATGCGGGCTTACAACAATCGTCTCACCGTCGTTGATGTAAGGCTTGAATTCGTTGAGCCAGTCAGCACCGGAGCCTTCGAATCCTTCCAGACTCAATTGACCACTACGCGCAAACGTGCCGGTAGCGAACTCATCGGCCTCCAACGGTCCATTGAATTTCCACGCGCGATCGGTCGGGAAAAAGTAACGTGGCGAAATAAAGACCGCAAACTTTGCGGACTTTGCCGCCTTGAAGATTCGCAGCATGTTTTCTACCATCTTGTTCTCTGTCACGCTTGCTCCCACCGCGCCCCAGTTCTTGCCGCTCTTGCTTAAGACATCGACTTGCGGGTCGATGAAAACCACGGCCGTCTCAGTTCGATCAAAGGACACTTCGGACCTCCAATAGAGTGCATGACGGCTCTCCGGCTTTCATCGACCCGAGCCTCTCCGATCAGATTAGGAAACGGAGGACTGGAAAGCAACGACGGTCCGATGGCGCATCCAAGTTCTTGCACGCGGGCGCCGAGTGACGGGGCGCTTGATGAGTCCGCGAGTTGGCTCCGCGTGCATGCTATTAACAAGCCAATGATGAAGAAGCCAACGCGGCCGCTGGGATCAGGCATGCGAATGCTATTTCCGCGACAGTTTTTCTCCGCCGAGCAAAGCTGCGACGAGTCCTGCGAGCTCTCTCCAGTTGCAGGCAGCACTGTTACGTTTCCGCCGGTGTCGATTCATTTCGCGGCGCGTCCGTTCGGACAGGTGCATGCAGTTAAGGTCCGCTGTCCGGGCCAAGCCGACGTCCGAATGACCGACCAATCGCGCGAACGAATGGCGGCAGATGGCCGACCTCTGCCTCATGAGACCACCGCCTGGTGGCTGTGAACGCAAACTAGCCTCAGATTTTCAAGGTGCGTGGGTAGGAGAGCACCTCATTCCCACGTCCGAGGAATTTGCCGAAGTGGTCCCTCGTTCTTTATGAACCACCGCCCCGACGACCTACAGGCAATTCGGTCCATGGCGTGAAGCGCTGAGCACGCGTGTCTGAGCACGCGTGTTTTACCACTCCGAGAACACGCATGTGCCGGAGATCTAAGCCGGAGAGGCTCCAACTTTACGGCGACTCCCTGGGACTGGCCACCTCGTCTGTCGTCCGCAGCGCCGCGTTGGCCGTGACCAGAAGCCTTGCATCGTGATCGCACAGTGCTGCATCGACAGCGCCGAAAGCCTTTTTTAGCTCCTTCTGGCCCGTCTTCGTTGCCTTGCCGCTTTCAGCGACGGCGTCAGCTTCCTTTTTCAGTCGTTTGACCAGTTTCGCGGCGCACCGGCTGTCAAGCGTCCCTCCGCAGACGAACTCGTTGATCTGCATTGTCAGTGTGGCCAGCGTCGCTTCGGTCGTTTCATTCGAGTCTCCGACATCGTCGGAGGAGGATCTCTTGCTCATTAGAGTTCTCCGGGGTGAGTGCACTCGCGCGGCTCGGGATCGAGGTGACCACGTTTTAGCTCGGCGCTAGAAATGGCGACAGCCTTCATGCGTAGCGCGGTAGTCTGGCACAACCATGCGCAAAGGCACTGCGGCATTGGACGTCATGCACTCAATACAAGAGTAGAGTAGCAGCCCTGTGCGCCGGACATCGAACATCTCGACTGGGTAGCTTGCATCGAGCGGTGCGACCGACTGCACGTACTCTTTTGTTTAGATCCGCTGTATTGGAAACCCTGGCCGGTCGCGTGGGGGCCCGATCACTGCAGTGAAGATGTCTGCATTCGATCGAACCTCAGTCAGCCGACGGCCTTCGCGGCCGTCTCTTCATGGCCGGTCAGTACCTGACGGCGATCGGCAGCACGCGACCCTCAGCGGTCCGTCGCCGTGCCGAACGTCCAGCGGCTCTCTGCGGAGTGGAACGGACGTTCGGGGGCGAACCCTAGGGGGTCGCTTACGTTATGCCGCCTGTGCGCGCCCGGCGGCGGAAGCGCCCGCCGCGCCGCTACCGAAGCGCCGCGCTGTTGTTCCGAACGGCCTCTTGTTTGAGCAGGTAGACGCCTTGGCCCTGAACGTCCGCCTTTTCTTTCGCATCGTTGAGTACGGACTGAACCTTCGCGAGCTGGACAGGGGAGGTCGAGTCAGGGACGATGGCGACCAGCTTGCTGGAATTGTTCGGGAGCACCGCCACATGTGGCAAACCGCCGTCTCTGACGTTCTTGCTGACTGCGGCGATGACTTCCTGCGTCTGTCTGGCTTTGTTGACGTCATTCACAATGTCGGTGTGGCCGTTCGCACCTAGCTGCGCCTTGACCAACTGCTGGTCGGCGTCGGGCAGCGACGCGACAGCCCACGCCTTTTGCCAGCGCTGCGCGGCGCTTGTGTCCTGCTCCAGTTCCGCAACGGCTCGGTTGTAGTATGCCGTCGTTCCCTCGCTTTGAACCATTGAGACGGAGTCTTGCGCGGTTTTCGTCTGCTTGATCGTCAGCAACGTAGGATCATTAACGAAATTGGGCTTTCTGAATTGGGCCGTCATGGGCAGCGTTTGTCCTTTTGGTATCGCAACGCCATATGCACCCACGCCATCCGTCGAGCCTGAGGCCACCTCATGATCCTTGAGATCGCGGATGGAAATCAGGACGCCCGGCAATCCACGGCCCAAGCCAAGGTCAAGCACCTTGCCGGTCACCTCGTCGCCGTGAACGGCCGCACTGACCAGCGCGGCAAGCAGCGCGGCCAACGGCCGCCAGTTGGACGATCGGTTCATTTGATTGGCTCCTTTGGCCGCCAGCACGAAAGTTCCGACGCCTTGCGGATGGCAGTCCAGTCGAGGTTGGCGGGCGCATCGAACGTGAAGTTGACGTACAGTTCCTGCATTCCCTTGTTAGGCGGCAACGTCCAGGAGAGCACGTCCACCTCCGGGCCGTTCGTCTTGCTGCGTGTCCACTTTGGCGGGTCTTGCGTCGGCAGATCGGATGCCGGCATGGGTAGGCCACGAAAGCCCACGATCTGCAGGGTGCATATTCTCGTGGAGGTGCTCAGCGCGCCCAATCTGATGATGCCGCTCACTGTTCGCGGGGCCGTCATAGGGTCCGTAGGCGCGGAGCCGACGATGTGCCCTTTCGGCTCGTCCGGCCAGATGGTCACGGGCGTCTTGCGCGACGACACGCCCCTATTGTGCGAAAACGGCCCGGCGTAGGACGTGACCGACACTTCCACGTGATAGCGCCCACTCGCAAGCGGGTTCGTCCTCGCGTCGACGGACGGCGGAGGATAGGTGAGCGAGAGGTCTTTCTTTTCCTTGGGATTGAGCTCGGCAATGGTTGTTTCGGAGACCGTCAACGCAATCGGGCGATCATAAATTGCTTCCTTATCGTCGGCCGCATCCTGCACCAGCTTCGCGGCGATCGTGATGTCTTCGTTTTTTTCCGTTGTCTCGTTTTCCAGCGTGAACTTGACGCTCACGGGTCTACGCTTGACGAAGTCGGTCGTCTGCGAATCGAACTGGACGGTGATCGCGGGCGTCGCGAACAGGTATTCGTTGAATTCCCGAATGGTCGTGATGGCGGCCAGAACGCCGGCGAGCAGGATGACTGTGTTTTGCAATAACGGCGGCGTGCCCTTGCGAAAGCGCTTGAAAAAGCCTTCCCGAAAGCCTTCTATAGAGCCAACCCGTCCCTTGTAGAACTGCGAAACTGTCCGCGCCGAATGAATTTTGAGCCACCGCGCCGATCGAGCTTTGAGCCGGGGTGGAGACCGGCCTGAAGAAGGACCGGTTGTGGATAAGTGTATGGGTTTCCGGAGTGGTTGTCCTCCTTCGTATGAGGATGCATTGCGCAGTGGAAGCTGCGAAGGGCGTAGCCCGTAGCGGCTTCCACTGCGCGGCAAGCGACGATCAGGCCGATTCGTTCGCGCTCGCACCGTCGGCTCTGCGCGCTGCTTCGCGCGGCGGATACGCTTCTTTGCACTGGCGCTGCTATGGCGGAAACGGTAGCTTTCGTTGCCGGTTTCCAGGATGTGGCAGTGATGCGTCAGCCGGTCCAGCAATGCCGTGGTCATCTTCGCGTCGCCGAACACACTGGACCATTCAGCGAAGTCCAGATTCGTTGTCACC
>NZ_JARESU010000169.1:0-14973 GCF_046027075.1 Paraburkholderia sp. RL18-085-BIA-A
AGTGTAGCGATGGATATCGCCCTCCACCCGCCGGGACACGATCTCCGTATCGCCATGATGGCGGTCGGCATGCACAATGAGTGAGGAGATCAACAACTGCTTTTGCATCATCAAGCCATTCATGGCGTCGTTCCGTTCGTAATGTCTGTGATCGGGGAGCAGGCAGACGGCCGTACCCCTCTGTTGGGTTCCGTTTCAAGGCCGCGAATCGGGACCACGTGCTTCCCCTCTCCTGGGCTTTTGCGATCAGACAACGGCGCTGACGGCGGGAGAGATCGCGATGCGACATGGGCTGCGTGGTCGATGCACGCAGCCCATCTCGCCGCCTGTGACCTGCGATGACCCGGCGTGGTGCTGGAGTGCTGATATGGTCAGACCGTCTATTGCGTCTTGCGGGCGACGCACTGAGTGTCACGAGGACCCCGGGGGATATCGGGAGTCCCCATGAATTTCAGATCAGTTGAATGCCGTGAGATCTTTCGGCTTGATGTCATGCTTCTCGCAATAGGCAAGATAGCGCTGCAGCGAGGTCTTCCAGTTTTCGAGCGCGACGATGTTGTCGTTCCCGTCGAGGAAAAGGAGATCGCCGGTCACCTGAACCAGTGTGAGCACATCTCCGTTTTTGCCTGCCTCGACGACTTCAAACGTGTGGGTCGATGCAGCGGTTTCGTACACGACGCTGTCGGGTCCGGCGACCCAGTCGTGCTCCTTGTATTTCCACTTGCCTTCGATCGTGTAGACCATGACCGTACCGGTGTGGTGGTGCTTGGGCAGTTGCACGCCGGGCGGTGCCTTCATCTGCACGATCCATTCGCCCCGGATCGGGTCAAGCTTGAAGTATTTCACCAGGATCTGTTCTGAATAGGGCGTCAACGGTACCCACGGCAGCGATTCGCCATCAATGACTGCGGTGTCGACTTGTTCGTAAAGCATATCTGTCTCCATTGGTGTGTGTGGATGTTCGAAAATTGGAAAACGTGCCAGGGCTGGGCCGCCATCAGAGACAGGCGGGCAGCCCTGGATTCGCTGGAGGAAACTGTTCGCCTCAGACCAGCGGGGTGCCCGTGAGGGTGGCGCGCAGCATCTTTCTTGGCGCATTGCCGTAGTCAGCCACTGCGTAGTGCTGAACCTGCAGGTTGTCCCACATGGCAACCGTGTTGGTTCTCCATTTCAGACGTACCTGGTATTCCGGAATCGCGGCCTGAGAGGTCAGATAGTTCAGCAGATGATGAGCCTCCGGCATGAAGTCCTGACCGTACCGGATGTCCTCGAAGTTGTAGAAATTCGAGAAATGTGTCGTGAACGTCGAGTTGACGAACAACAACTTTTCGCCCGTCTCGGGATGGGTGAGCACAACCGGGTGCTCGGCGGCGGGGTTCTTCGCGGCCATCGCGTGACGTTCTGCAATCGGCATCTGGGCGCCAAAGGCGTGCTCTGCATCGTGCTTGGCGTACAGGCCATCGATCCGTTGCTTGATGGTGTCGGGCAGCTTTTCGTAGGCCATCACCATGTTGGACCAGATGGTATCTCCGCCGGTCTCCGGACCCAGTTCGCAGCGCAACACCGCGCCGCGGGGCGGCG
Source organism: Paraburkholderia sp. RL18-085-BIA-A (assembly GCF_046027075.1). Taxonomy (NCBI): domain Bacteria; kingdom Pseudomonadati; phylum Pseudomonadota; class Betaproteobacteria; order Burkholderiales; family Burkholderiaceae; genus Paraburkholderia; species Paraburkholderia sp. RL18-085-BIA-A. The sequence continues at coordinate 1,582 of NZ_JARESU010000169.1, forward strand.
CCTTCTTGTAGGTGACATCGGCATGCCAGGTGTTTTCGCGGCTGGCTTTTTCGACGAAGCCCTTGGGCTTGCCCGGGTCGAGATTGCGGTACAGCATCAGCAGTTTGTCCGCCTCCGGATGGCTCGGGGCAAGGGGATGACATTCCAGTTCAGCGAATTGCGCGGCGAAGTTCTGTTGCTCCATCGGCGTAATGATCTGATCGCGGAAGAACAGTACCTTGTGCTTCAACCACAGAGCCCGGATCTCGGCAATGGCGTCAGGGTCCAGGGCGGCATCAGCGAGGCTGATGTTGCTGAGTTCGGCGCCGATGGCGGGCGTGCAGATCTCCACCTTGATCGAATGCTGGCGCACCGATGGCCGGATAATGGCCGGTGCCACGGAGGTGCCTTGTGAAGTAGTGTTTTGGGTTACAGCGCTTGATGTCATTGATGTCTCCAATCTGTGTTTGTGCGGCGGCGAGCCATGTGTGCGTCCGGCAGATCTAGCTGGCCCCGGTCAGCCCGGCAGGGCATCGTTTCATCGGTGCCATGGGAGTCATATTAGGCAGTTCGGTCGCGATGCCATTGATTTAGCGCGACAATTTCTTTGCACATTGGGACGCGAGGCCTGGGTGCCGTGGGTATGCCAGAGGCAACTGTTTGGCTTGGACCAGCGGGCTACCCGCGAGGGTGGCGCGCAGCATCTTTCTTGGGGGCATAGCCGTAGTCCGCCACGGCGCAGTGCTGAACCCGCAGGTTGTCCCACATGGCAACCGTGTTGGTTCTCCATTTCAGACGTACCTGGAATTCCGGAATCGCGGCCTGAGAGGTCAGATAGTTCATCAGGTGATGAGCCTCCGGCATGAAGTCCTGGCCGTATCGGATGTACTCGAAGTTGGAGAAATTTGAGAAATGCGGTCGTGAACGCCGAGTTGACGAACAACACCTTTTCTCCCGTCTCGGGATGGGTGAGCACAATCGGGTGCTCAGCGGCGGGGTTCTTCGCGGCCAATGCGTGACGTTCTTCGATCGGCAACTGGCGCCAAACATGTGCTCGACGCTGTGCTTGGCGTACAGGCCGTCGATCCGTTGCTTGATGGTGTCGGGCAACTTTTCGTAGGCCATCACCATGCTGGACCGCGCCCGGATTTCGGCAATGGCATCAGGATCCAGGGCGGCATCAGCCAGGCTGTTGTTGCTGAGTTCGGCGGCGGTGGCGGGCGTGCAGATCTGCACCTTGATCGAATGCTGGCGCACCGATGGCCGGATGATGGCCGGCGACACGGATGCGGCTTGTGCGGCGGCGAGCCATGTGGGCGTCGGGCCGATGTAGCTGGCCCCTGTCAGCAGGAGAGCAGGGACACGGTTTCGTCGCCATGGGATCCAATACTACGCATTACGGCCGCGATGCAATTGGCATCGTCGGACATTTTCTTCGCATTTGGGACAGGAGGCCAGGTGCCCGTGGCTGAAAAGCGGATAGCAACAACGCTCTCGTATTTCCGGGCGGCCATGCAGGTCGTCGGGAAATCGCTGGATCGGGCTGCGGGGACCAACAATGTCACGAGCGGGCAGGGTGCGGCACGTTCAGTCAGTGCGGCAGGCCCGGATGGTGGAGGCGCGCGTGAGCCGGCTCCGAACCGGCTTTCCTGCTTCTTTCTTGTGCGAGATGGGTCCGGCTGCCGCCGTGCTCTCCCGGTATTGGACGACCCATTCTGAGGGCGTCTTGCCAAACCGACCGCGGAACCAGCGCGAGAAGTCACCGGCAGAGGAAAAGCCGAGAAGCTCGGCGACTTCATACAACCTGCGTTTGCTGTTGGCCAGATACTCCTCGGCGAGTTCAGCACGTACCGCATTGATGATCGTCGTGACACTCTCACCCTCGGCCGCCAGGTGCCGGTTAAGAGTGCGTCGATGCAGGCCAAGAGGCTGGGCAATCTGATCGACGGAACAAAGTCCGCCTGGCAGCAGCATCCTGACGATCTGGCGCACCAGTAGCACCGGCTCGTCTCGGAGGTTAGCCAGCTGCATGTCCAGCCATCGCTTCACCTCAAGATTCAGCCTCGGGTCTGCCGCAGGGATGGGCATGTCCAGGTCGCGCCCGCGGCAAACCAGGGCATTGCATTCCTGAGAAAATTCGACAGCCGAACCCAGCACGCGGTGGTGCGCTTCAAGACTGGCAGGACGCTCGTGGGCGAAACAGATCCTTGTCGGCCGGAAGGTATTGCCACTCAGTGCCCTGAACATCCGCAATACGATGCCGGTCGACATTTCGATAGTCTGACGCCAGACGCCGTGTCCCCCCTGCATATTCGCGCCGACATGCAGCAGTACGACATCGCCTGCGTCGTCAAGTCGCAATTGCACGCCGGCGTTGTGCAATCGCGCATAGCGGATGCCTGATTGCATTGCTGCGCGCAACGTGAGTTCTTCGCGAAGCACCAGCGCTAGCGTACCCAGATTGGCCAGACTTCTCGTTTCCGCGAGCAACAGGCCGAAGGCCTCCTGACCGGACAGGCGGGCCGACTCTTCCAGCAGCCACCCCACCGAATCGGCACTGATCATCAGATTCGGATCGTCGAAGACCGCGGCCGGCAGCCTGGCCATCCGCAGCATACGCAACGGATCGAGCCCCACCGAACGGGCAACGTATTCATAGTCGGTAAGGCTCGCACTTCGCGTCAGGGTATGCGCGGACTGTCCCATTTTCACAAGGAGATCCAAGGCGGCATCAGCGAGGCTGATGTTGCTGAGTTCGGCGCCGGTGGCGGGCGTGCATATTCCCATCTTGATCGAATGCTGGCGCACCCGCTGGCCGGACAATGGCCGGTGACGCGGCTATGGGTTGTGAAGTCGCGTCCTGGGTTGCGGCGGTTGATGTCATTCATGTCTCCAGTCTGTGCTTGTGCGGCGGCGAGACATGTGGGCGTCCGGCAGATGTAGCTGGCCCCTGTCAGCACGGCAGGGGCACCGTTTCATCGGTGCCCGGGAGTCATAATAGGCAGTTCGGCCGCGATGCTATTGATTTGGCGCGACGATTTCTTTGCGTATTGGGACGTGAGGCCAGGGCCCATGGTGGAAAGCCGATAGCGATAACGCTCCCGTGCAGTCCGGGCGGTAAAGCCGGCAATCGCGGAGGCAGGCGGGGATCTGCAACGTCAGGAATGTGCAGAGTGCGGCCGGTTCAGGCCGTGTGGCTAGCTGGGATGACGAAGGGACGCGTCAAACGTCCTCGAACCTGCCCTTCCTACTTACGCGAGATGGGTCCGGCGGTCGCCTTGCTCTCCTGGTAATGGGCGGACCAATCCGAGGGTGTCTTACCAAACTGGCCGCGAAACCACCGAGAAAATTCACAGGCAGAGGAAAAGCCGAGAAGTTCGGCGACCTCATACAACTTGCGTTCGCTGTTGGCCAGATACTCCTCGGCGAGTTCAGCACGTACCGCATTGATGATCGTTGTGACACTCTCGCCCTCGGCCGCCAGGTGCCGGTTAAGGGTGCGTCGATGCATGCCAAGATGCTGGGCAACCCGATCGACTGAACACAGTCCGCCTGGCAGCAGCATCCTGACGATCTGGCGCGTCCGCTGCGTCGGCTCGTCGCGCAGGCTAGCCAACTGCATGTCCAGCCACCGCTTTGCCTCGCGATTCAGCGCCGGGTCTGCCGCAGGGATGGGCCTGTCCAGATCGCGGCTGCGGCAAACGATGGCATTGCATTCCTGTGAAAACTCGATCGCTGTTCCCAGCACGCGGCGGTGCACTGCAATGCTGGCGGGCCGCGCGTGGGTGAAACTGATCGTTACCGGCCGGAAAGTGTCGTGGGCCAGCACTCTCAACGTTCGCAATACGATACCGGTCGTCTGTTCGATAGCCTGGCGCCAGACGCCATGACCCTGCACATTCACACCTATATGCAGCAGCGCGACGTCGCCCGCATCGTCAAGCCGCAATTGCACGCCGGCGTTGTGCAGGCGCATATAGCGGGCGAAAAATTGCACTGCTGCGCGCAGCGTTGGCTCTTCCCGGATCGCCAGCGCCAGCATGCCCAGATTGGCCAGACTTCTCGTTTCCGCGAGCAACAGTCCGAAGGCCTCCTGACCGGACAGGCGGGCGGACTCCTCCAGCAGCCACCCCACCGAATCGGCACTAATCATCATATTCGGATCGATGAGGACCTTGGGGGGCAGCTTGGCCAGCCGCAGCATCCGAAACGGATCGAGCCCCACTGAATGGGCAACGTGCTCATAGTCGGTAAGGCTGGCACTTCGCGTCAGGGTATGCACCGACATCACCTGTCCCAATTGATCAAGCTTATGTCCTGCTAAGTATAGGAGGGAACTCATGTCAGAGCTACCTTAGAGGCCAGGAAATTCAACAGATGGAGACAGACAATGGACACCAGTGCTGCAACGCACATCGGTCAACCTCGCGCAGCATTGGGGCAACTGGATGCCGACGACCCCGCCGCATTCAACCACTGCTTTTCCGAAGTCAACGGCATTCGCATGCATTACATCGACGAGGGGCAAGGCCCGCTCGTCATTCTGCTGCATGGTTTTCCATACCTGTGGTACATGTGGCGCCGCCAGATCGGGGCGTTGGCCGAGGCCGGCTTTCGGGTCGTCGTCCCCGATCAACGGGGATTTGGGCAAACCGACCGGCCAGATGCCATCGAAGCCTACGACATGAGCCAGGCCGTCGGCGACATGGTTGGCTTGATGGAGGCCCTGGGTGAAACATCCGCAGTGATTGTCGGACACGACCTGGGCGCGTGGGTGGCTCAAGCGGCGGCCATGATGAGGCCGGACCTGTTCCGCGGCCTCGTGATGCTCAATACCCCGGTGCCACCGCGCGGAAAGGTCAAACCAACCGTCGGCTTGCGGGAAATGGCGAAAGGCAGGGTGTATCACCACCTGTACTTCCAGCAGATCGGCAAGCCGGATCGCGAGTTGGCCAGCGATCCGCGCAAGACATTGCGCAGCATCTACTACTCGGTCTCCGGCAGCGCCGTCGGCGCCGAACGCTGGCGCCTGTTCGTCGAAGCCGGCGAGCCCATTCTCAACTCCTTTACTGAGCCGAAGGAGTTCCCGTCATGGTTGAGCGCACGGGCGATCGACTACTACGTCGACGAATACACGCGCACGGGATTTACCGGCGCCATTAACTACTACCGCTGTCGCGACCGGAACTGGGAAATCACCTCGTTTCTGGACGGCGCGGTGGTCCGCCAGCCGAGTATGTTCATCGGTGGCGCTGCTGACCCTTCCCTCGAACCGGTCGAAATCCGCGCTATCTACGACCGGCTCGACACCTATCTGCCCGGACTGCAGAACAAGGTGCTGCTACCCGGCGTGGGCCATGCTGCGGCGGAAGAAAGCGTTGATCAGGTCAACGAATTGCTCCTGGAATTTCTCGGGCAGTTCAAGAGCTAGCGTCCTGGTTGTCCGGCTGCGATGCCCAGATCGGGGCGCCCAGCGAGATGACTGCTTCAGCACAGGGCAGGTTTCACTATCCCTGAGAGCCCCCAGGATGAATGAGCGGCCGTGGGAAAGCCAGGCACACGCCGCCGAGCACGCCAGAGCTGAAAAAATAGGGCTGCGCACAGATGGCATTGGCAGAAGCAAGAACAGGAGACCGAATTATGGCAGTGAATATGCAAGAAACAGCGTGCGATAACGATGCGCGGCCGCAGGCCATTCGCGGCTATGCATGGGTCATTTTTGCGCTGACATTCGGACTGCTCTTGTCCGACTATATGTCGCGGCAAGTGCTCAGCGCAGTGTTTCCGCAAATCAAGGCGGAGTGGGGACTGTCCGATACCCGGCTCGGAGCGCTCAGCGGCATTGTCTCGCTGGCTGTTGGCATCCTGGCGTTCCCAATCTCGCTTGCCGCCGACCGATGGGGGCGTGTACGCAGCGTGACCATCATGGCGGCGATCTGGAGTATCGCGACCTTGCTCTGCGGCCTGTCGCACAACTACTTCACGTTGCTGTCGGCGCGTTTTCTGGTCGGTGTCGGCGAAGCCGCTTATGCCAGCGTGGGCATGGCCATTCTCATCAGCATGTTTCCGGCACGGTACACCTCCACGGTAGCGGGCGCATTTTTTGCGGGCGGGATGGTCGGGTCGGTCATGGGGATCGGATTCGGTGGTTCACTGGCAAACCATTTCGGTTGGCGCAGTGCGTTCGTTGGCATGGCGATCTTTGGCATCGCGCTGACCCTGCTCTATATGATGGTCGCGAGTCCGGCGCGGATCGAAGGGGCGAGCGGTCAATCAAGCGGCATCAGGCAAACTGAACCGCGGGCTACAGTCCGCGTCAGCCATGTGCTGAGAGATCTGTTCTCCTCCCCGCCGTTGATCTGCGTCTATATCGGCAGCGGGCTGCAGCTCTTCATCAGCGGTGGTCTGCTTGCCTGGCTGCCGAGTTTCCTGAATCGGGTCTATGACATGCCGCTGAGCAGGGCGGGCAGCGTCGCGGCCATCTTTGTCCTTTGCGGGGCATGTGGAATGCCCCTGTGTGGCGCACTGTCCGATCGCCTGGGCCGTGATTCGCCACGACGGAAAATGCTCCTCGCGATCACCTTTAACCTGACCTGCGCAGCGTTGCTGTTCGCGGCATTTCAGTTTCCCGCCGGCTCAATTCAACTCGCTCTTATCGCATTGGCGATGTTCTTTAGCGCTGGCGTGGTGGGACCGGCCGGCACGATGGTCGCGAATCTGACGCCCAAGGCAATTCATTGTACTGCCATGGCGACGCTCGCCCTGGCCTTCAACATTCTCGGGATGGCCCCGGGTGCCGTTGTGACGGGCGCATTGGCAGACCGACTGGGGCTGGCGCCCGCCTTGCAGCTGTTGCCAATCCTCAGTGTCGCGTCCGCCGCCGTCCTGATGATTGGCGTGCGTCATCTGCGCGGAGAGCGAGGTCGCGGTGCAAATAGCTAGTGTGGCCGAGACGTTTCGGCCGGCGTTCCAGATGGAGGGCGCAGCGGTGTCGTTGAGCGCGAGAGTGGAGAGATCGAGCTGATCCTTGCGAATGCGATGTGTCAACTCGATGCCTGAAATCGTGGTTACGGCATTTCCGATCCATTTGAACCCGAACGTCACATTCATTCTCGACTTGGTGTTTCGATGATCCTGCTCGACCAGATAGTTCCGGCGCTTCGAGGAGCGGACCTTCGTGTTTGAAGGCAGCAGACCATCGGACTTCATTTCGCGCATCGCCCGGTGCGAGGCGGCATACCCATCCAGCGTGATCGTCTCCGGCGGCGAATGGATCAGCTCGACCGACATCGAAAACGTCGCGTGCCTGTATCCCGACGTTGCGAGTGCGGTCTGCATCGCCGCGCGGCATCCGAAGTGGGACGAACGACCACTGCTCCTGATTGTGAAAAAGCCGGACAGCGCTCTCACCGCAGCCGAACTGCTCGCCTTCTGTAACGGGCAGATTGCGACGTGGTGGAAGCCAGGCGCGGTGGTCTTCGTCGAATCGCTCCCACTCGGCGCGACCGGCAAGGTACTCAAGCACCGGTTGCGCACGCAGTACGGGGTTACTACCGGTTGGTCTGACGCACCGACGCCGCCTCAACGCAGTTGCACTCAGGCAACAACCCACAAGCGCCGGGGGAAACCGGCGCCCCAAAACCGAAGGAGACAGAATGAAATTGAAGTTGAAGTTGAAGTTGAAGTTGAAGTTGAGCGGCACTGCCGCGCTGGTGCTGTTTGCCACCGCCGCCCATGCCCAATCGTCGGTCACGCTCTATGGCGTACTTGACACTGGACTGCTGTATCAAAGCACCTCGGCGGCAACGTTCCAGCCGCACGCGCCGAACACGGGCGCCATTTATCAGCTGAAGGACGGCGGCATCTATTCCAGCTACTGGGGCCTGAAGGGAAGCGAAGACATCGGGGGCGGCTACAAGATCAATTTCAAGCTGCAGGGCGTATTCAACACCACGACCGGCAAGTTTGGCCTGGCCGACACGCCGGGCGCGACCGCGATCTTCAGCCAGTACGCGTCAATCGGAGCATCCGGCCCGTTCGGCACATTCGACGCTGGGCGGCAGATCGTCCCGATGATCTACGCGATGGCGGAAACCGATGTCCGGGGCGCACAGTATTTCGGCAGTATCCTGACTGCCTGGCTGGGCATGAACCAGGCGGCCGGCTGGCCCGGCACCAGCACGAACGCCCCGATCGGCGCGCTGTATGACAGCAATGCGCTGGTCTACACTTCGCCGAAATTCTATGGCGCCTCGCTTGCGCTCGAATATGCACCGGGCGGTGTTGCCGGCCAGTTCCAGGGCGGCACGCGCGAGTCGGCGGTGCTCAAGTATTCGAACTACGGTCTGAATCTCTCCGCTGTGTATTACAACGGACATGACACCAATCCGTTTCCGCTGACCTACCCGGCAGCGCCGGCTACACCCGCGACAGGTCTCGCCAACAATCGCTTCGCCTATTTCGGTGCTATGTACACGATCGCCGGATTTTCGATATCCGGCTCATACAGCGTCGGCAAGAACCCGGCGAAAAGCAACACCGCGGACTTCGAAATGGCATCGGGTGGCCTCGGCTACCAGTTCAACCCGAGCTTCAAGATCACCTCTGGGTACTACTACCTGAAGGACCGGAACAATTCAGCGAATCACTCGAGCGAATTCGCAGTGGGGGCCGAATACAACCTGTCCAAGCGTACCAAGACGTACGCGCAGGTCGGATATGTCGACAACAAGGGGACCATGAACCAGACCATCGTTTATGGAGCCCCGGTTGCGCCGGGCGTATCAACCACGGCAGCGATGATCGGCATTCGCCATACGTTCTGATTCCAAAATCAACAAACGGGAAGTATTCAATGAAAAGCATTCAGGCATTCAGGCTGGCTGTTGGAGTCCTAATCGTCGCAACGTCCATGACCGCATGGTCCCAGACCAACCAGGCGACCAGTGCGCCGGGCGCATCTACGATGGCGGCGTCGGGTTCAGCGGCACCGGCCACAGGAAGGAAGGCGAATCGTGCGCTGCGCCGGCAGGTTTATAGCGCCATCGTGAAGCACAAGGAGATTAGTGCCGGAGATATCAGCGTCATCGCAAAAGACGGCGCGGTGACGCTCAATGGCACGGTCACGGACGCTTCCCAGGTGGGCAAGGTCGCGGAAATTGCGCAGGGCGTTCCCGGAGTAACTTCGGTCACCAACAAGCTGACCGTGCAAAAGCCGTTTGGCGGCATGTAAGCCGCCGTAGTCGGCACGGCAATGCGGCGGGGCCGACGAATGAGCCGGTCCCGCCGACCTCAACGTGCCGTGGACGCTGCACCATCAGCATTCGGATCACGAGATGCTCAAGCCCGCTTCGCAATGCACGTATCCGAAGCCGGTTGGCAAGCTGACCTTTGACCGGTTCTCGTCGGTGGTCATCTCGAACACGAATCACGAGGAGAACCAGTCGGCGCACCTGACTCTGAAAGACCCGTCGGTGCCAGTCAACGTGAACTGGCAGACCTATGCGGGTCCGGAATCGAGTTAGTGCCCGGCGGCCGTGTATGAGTTCGTCAAGAACGACGACGGCAGCGAGCGTCTCGTGATCAATCCGCAGAACTGCGTGCATTGCAAGACCTGCGATATCAAGGACCGGAAGCAGAACATCGTGTGCGTACCACCCGAGGGTGGCGGTGGTCCGAATTATCCAAATAAGTAAGTCGATAAGCGGGGCATCAAAAAGTGATGCCTTCATGCACTATCAAGGAGTGTGACGTGCAAAGAGAAGTCGTTATTGTGAGTGGTGTGCGCACCGCTATTGGGAAGTTCGGTGGAAGCCTGAAAGACGTACCGCCGACGGAGCTTGCAGCCCTTGTCGTGCGAGAGGTGCTGGCACGGGCCCACGTTGCCGGCGATCAGGTAAGCCATGTGGTTTTCGGCAATGTGATTGCGACTGAACCGAAAGACATGTACATGGCACGTGTGGCCGCCATTAACGGCGGTGTCTCCGAAGCAGCGCCGGCACTGACCGTGAACCGCCTATGCGGCTCAGGATTACAGGCCATTATCTCCGCCGCGCAAGCCATTCTGCTGGGCGACGCCGACGTTGCAATAGGTGGCGGTGCAGAAAACATGAGCCGTGCGCCCTACATAACTCCCGACACACGCTTTGGCGTGCGGATGGGCGATGCGCATCTGATCGACATGATGCTGGGCGCACTGAACGATCCCTTCCATACTGTTCCGATGGGGATCACGGCAGAAAATGTTGCCCAGAAATATGGCATCACGCGCGAGCAGCAGGACGCATTGGCGGTGGAATCGCACCGCCGTGCAGCGCGCGCGATCGCCGAAGGGCGCTTCAAGGAGCAGATTGTTCCCGTGACGCGTCGAGTCAAGGGGAAAGAAGTGTCGTTCGACACGGACGAACACGTGCGTCCGGACGTCTCCCTTGACGACCTTTCCGGTATGCGACCCGCTTTTCAGAAGACCGATGGCACCGTGACAGCAGGTAACGCATCCGGCATCAATGACGCTGCCGCCGCGGTCCTGATGATGGAGCGCGGTGCGGCCGAACAACGCGGGATCAAGCCCTTGGCCCGCCTGGTGTCCTACGCTCACGCGGGCGTGGATCCGCTCTACATGGGCATCGGTCCCGTGCCAGCCACGCGCATCGCGCTTGAACGCGCGAGCCTCAATATTGCCGATATCGACGTGATCGAGGCAAACGAAGCATTCGCCGCCCAAGCCTGCGCCGTCGCACAGGAGCTTCAGTTCGACGCTGACAAGGTGAATCCCAACGGGTCTGGTATTTCACTGGGGCATCCCATCGGCGCAACAGGCGCATTGATCACGGTCAAGGCTCTCCACGAACTCAAGCGTGTTAACGGCCGCTTCGCGCTGGTGACGATGTGCATTGGCGGCGGTCAGGGTATCGCGGCTATTTTCGAAAACCTTCAGTAATCGCCATGAACTATTTGAATGTCGGAGATCGAACATGACAATTGAAACGATCGGCGTCGTCGGCGCCGGGACAATGGGTAGTGGCATCGCACAGATCGCCGCGACGGCCGGACTCAAGATCGTTCTGATCGACGTTACCGAGGCCGCCCTCACACGAGGGATGGCGGCATTGAGGTCGAGCCTGGAGCGGCTTGTAGCGAAAAACACGATCGCCGCTGATGTGGCTAGCGCAACGCTAGCGCGCATCGAAACTTCAACCGAGTATCAACGCCTCGCCGAAGTGGACCTGATCATCGAGGCCGCAACCGAACAAGTCGAGCTGAAACGCACGATCCTGAAGCAGATCGAAGCGGTCGCAAAACAACACGCGATTATCGCCACGAACACCTCGTCGATCTCCATCACGTCGTTGGCAGCGGACCTCGGCGATCCGTCTCGTTGCGTCGGCATGCACTTTTTTAACCCGGTGCCCCTCATGCCGCTCGTCGAGATTATCCGCGGCGTGCAGACCAGCACAGAGACTGTCGACGCCATTCACGAACTGTCCAGGCGGCTCGGCAAATCGCCGATTGGCGTCAAGAACTCGCCGGGATTCGTCGTCAACCGGATTCTGGTGCCGATGATCAACGAGGCATTCTTCGTTCTGGCTGAGGGAATCGCAACAGCGGAAGAGATTGACGAGGGGATGCGTCTTGGCGCCAATCACCCCATCGGACCTCTCGCGTTGGCGGACCTGGTGGGCCTTGATGTTTGCCTCGCAGTGTTAGAGGTACTCGCGAAGGATCTCGGCGATCAGAAATATCGTGCCTGCCCTTTGCTTCGCGAACTGGTGGCCGCCGGACGTCTCGGCCGCAAGACCCGGCACGGAGTTTATCGCTACGACTGATCGCGCGCCGCGCACGCGGTGTCAGATGCAAACATCACGCATGGCACCCTGGTCTTGCATCGGTTAGCTAACGGTCAGCGCATTCAGCCGGAGATGTCGCGGCATCCCCTCCATCTGGTTCTCGCCGGGCGCAGGTCTCTCACTTACGCGGCACCCGCCTTCTATCAGACCGTTTGAGTTTCACGGTAGCGATTGAGGTCGGACGCTTGTATGCCGAACTCGATGAGTTGGACTTCCAAATCGCCAATGCACAGGTGCAGCGACGCCCCGATGACGTAGTTGCCCGGACTGCAGCGGAAGAGGCTCAGGATCAGGCCAGAAAATCCGCCGAGTAAGCCGGCCTGATCCATGCCCAGGCTGCCCCCATGGACATCACGCCTGAACTCCAGCAGGCTTACCGGAAGGCCGCCACGCTGATGTACCCCGACCGGGCAACGACCGATCGCGAACGTGAACGGCGCACGGCGCTGATGATGGAGGTGAATCGGGCCTGCGAGCACGACGGCCAGAAAGCCATCGGGAAACTGATCGCAGAGTATGGTCAGGATCCCGAACCCATTGCCGGTGCAGACATCGCTTCGCGTCTTGTCAAGGCCATCAGCCGGATTGCGCATCTCCGACGCCGCCTGGCAGAGTGCTCCCCCCAAAGCGAATTTTTCGAGCTCAAGCTGGTGAGTGACGACCCCGACGCTATAGGTGGCGACCCGCTGGGCGATCTGGCGTGCCAACTCTTGCAAGCCCTGTCTGAGAGACGGATCAGGCTCGGAACGATCCGGCAGGACTACGCAATTTGATCGGAACTGGGCGAGCGTCCAGCGGCCGTTGTGACCAAACGAGCGGCAGATATACCCCCGAAACTTGCCGTCGGGTACCCGCTGGGTCGAATGGCCGGTGAGGGTCGATCTGCGACGGACGACTGGACCTGCTGGTAGCCAAAGCCATCTTCGCCTAAGGGGGTTTTCACGTCTTGCCCTTGCGTGAAGCGCCGCAGCAGAACCCGTTTTGCAATTGGCTATTGCCCCTCGCTCATTGAGTGACCTCCCGTCCGCGGCAGTCTGAGAAGTACATGCGTTTCCGCACCTTTTACTAACCTCAGACGATACAGTGGCCACCGTCCAATGGCGGCGTTCGTCCATTGACGAAGGAGCATGCTGCGGCCCGCTAACCAGACGCCTTTGTCGTAGAATTATTATTGACGGGAGGCAAGATGAATCGCGAACAGGTCGTCGGGCTACTGTGCGGCGCACTGCTTGCCGGTTGCGTGTCCGCCGGTGTCGAAGTGCGGCCCGAACAGATGGCGAACTTCAGGCACGGCGTGACAACACTGCAAGACGTGGTAACCGCGCTCGGCCCTGCGTCTGCAGAGACCGCCCTGGACGACGGCTCGACGCTGCTCGTCTACACCTACGTGACGTCGCGTCCCCACCCCGAAAGCTATCTTCCGTTCATCGGGTCGCTGGTTGGCGGCGCCGACACGCACTCGTCTGCGGCCGTGTTTCTGTTCGATCCGCACGGCATCCTCAAGAGCGCAAACACCACGGCCTCGAACGTCGGCACAGGCGTGAGCAGTGGTTCCCACACGGAGCAG